>DATBUC010000170.1:0-12835 GCA_036516515.1 Erysipelothrix sp.
TGCGATTTTCTTGAATTATTTCAAATCTTTGTTGCTGGGGATTGTTTGCAAAGATGGGTTTTTTGTCTACAACCTCCATCTCCTTTAAGAATCGAGATGGTCGTGTATAGCCACCTAAGACATGGCTATAGCCAGAACTACTTGTAATGTAGAGGCGCTTCATTGCTCTTGTAATTGCGACATACATTAATCTTCTTTCCTCTTCTAAACCTTTAATTCCTTCTTTAATACTATTCTGGTTTGGGAACACACTATCAGATAAGCCCATAATGAAAACAGTATTAAATTCTAAACCTTTTGCAGCATGAACAGTCATCAATCTTAACACACTGCTTTCATCTAGATTTACTTTTTCTGAATATAAACTGACCATTTGTATATAATCTATCAAAGTACTCTCTGGATTATTGGCACTGTATTCAACAGCATCTCCAATGAGTTCTTTAATACTGTCGTTTCGATCAGGTTCTTTGATGCTTTCATAATGTGATCGTAAACCACTTTCAATAAATATATCAGTCATAAGTGTTCGCATATTTTCTGATTTGGCCTTAATTTTAAATGATTCAATCAATGCTACATAATTGCTGATATTTTTACTGGCTAAGCCATCTCGATAATCTTCAAGCATCACTTCATAAATTGTTTTAAACTCTGCCAATGCTCTACTTTCATAATTACTAATTGTTTTATCTCCAATACCTCTTCTAGGTTTTTGAACTGAGCGACGTAAAGCTAAATCATCTCCATGGGTAATCATCCGAACATAGCTTAGGAAATCTTTAATCTCCATACGATCATAGAAACGCTGCCCGCCGTAAACGATATAAGGGATATTTCTTTTTGTTATCATTTTTTCAATTACACGTGATAAATAGTTTGACCTGTATAAAATCGCCATTTCATTATAAGATAACCCTTCCTCGTGCAATTTTTCTATTTGATCTAGCACATACATTGCTTCATCTTCTGCACCACTAAAATTTTGCACGATAACAGGTTCCCCTTCATCAACAACACCAACTAATGATTTATCCTCGCGGTTTTTATTGTACTGTATCAAAGCATTCGCACTGTTTAGAATATTTTGCGTTGAGCGATAATTTGTGGTTAGTGTGATTGTTTCTGATGGTTTAAAATAACGAGAGAATTGAGTAATAAAATTAACATCCGCACCACGCCATGTATAAATTGTTTGATCAGGATCACCGACAACATAAAGTTCATTCTCTTTGCCGACTAATGCTTTAATAATACCGTACTGTACAGAGTCAATATCTTGGAACTCATCCACTAAAATGACGTCGAATGTATGTTGCCATCTTTCTAATACAATTTTATTGTCTCTAAAAAGATAATAGACCTCAAGTAATAGATCATCAAAATCTAAAGCACCCATATCTTTTAATTCGTCATGATAAGCTTGGTACAAATGTGCTTTGCGTTCCTCTTCCTCAAAATCAGCAAGCGCCAATGCCTGCTTGGGTTTTATGTGATTAAATTTATTTTTAGAGATATAAGAAAGAGTTTCCCGAGGTGGGATTGATTTTAAATCATATTCTAATCGTCTATATAAAGATCGAATTAATGTATTTTGATCAGAACTATCTAAAATCGTAAAATAACGACTGAGTCCAAGCGCTTCATGTTCCATTCTAATAATTTTCACACATAATGAGTGAATAGTAGAAATATGAACCCCGATCGCTTTTCCCTCAAGTCGTTCTTTCATTTCTTGTGCTGCTTTGTTTGTAAAAGTAATCGCACAAAGCCGAGATGGTTCATAGCCTAATTGATCGACCAAGTATAAAAGACGTGTCGTCAGTACACGTGTCTTTCCACTTCCCGCACCAGCAATTACTCTAACAAACTGTGAAGTAGTTAAGACTGCTTTGCGTTGATTTTCATTTAATTGATCTAAATATTCCATCTCATCACCTTTTCTTATTATAGCATAATCAAGACATGCTATAATGTTTAAAAAGAGGGATATTATGTTAATTAACAAAGATTTTACAAGTTATAAAATATTAGCCACAACCAGTGGAGAAAAAATCGAAAAGATTGGCTCGAAGATTATTCAAAGGGAAGAAAGCAATGCGCTTCCTTGTGGAAGTTTTAGTGGTATTGTTGACAGTTACTATAAAGAAAAAGCTTGGCATCCTAAACTAGAACCGTGGATTATTAATTATAAAGATCTGAAGTTTGTTATCGAACAAGGAAAAACACATCATATCGGTATCTTTCCTGAGCAAGCAAGTAATTGGGATTGGATACAAAAACAAATTAGCATGAATGAAAAACCAAGCAAATTTTTAAATTTATTCGCCTATACAGGAGCGGCAACTGTAGCCGCAGCAAAAGTAGGTTGCGAAGAAATCGTTCACATTGATGCTTTAAAAACGAGTATTGAAGCCGCGAAAGAAAATGTGGCCATCAATAATCTTAGCAATGAATACATTCGTTTTATTCAAGATGATGTGATGAAATTTTTGAAAAGAGAAGATAAAAGAGGCCGACAGTATGACGGTATTGTTATGGACCCACCAAGTTTTGGTAGAGGTCCTAAAGGGGAGATTTGGAAAATAGAAAAAGATTTGGAACCATTACTCGACGCTGCAGTGAAACTACTTCAAGATCACGGAAAATTTTTGATTATCAATACCTATTCTAAAAACTTAAGTAAGCACGATGTTGAAGCAATCTTACAAAAAACTTTGAAAAAGTACAATCTCCCATGTCATACACGCGCGTATGATTTAATGTTACCAATTGAAAACACAAATCAATTTTTAGAAAGTGGACAAACTGTGAGGTGGGCTTTAAATGAAAATAATTTATGAGGATAATCACTTAATTGTCGTTGAGAAAAAACCGAATCAACCTACACAACAAGATAATTCTAATGATTATGATTTGGTCAGAGAAATTAAAGATTATCTAGTCGAAAAATACAATAAACCTGGAGAAGCTTATCTTGGTTTAGTGCATCGCCTTGATCGTCCAGTTGGGGGTGTTATGGTTTTTGCGAAGACAAGCAAGGCAGCATCTCGACTCAGTGAACAAGTGAGAACACATCAATTTATAAAAAAATATACCGCTATTATTGAAGGTTATATTGAACCAACAGTACTGAAAGATTATATGGTTAAAGATCGTGCTTCTAACACTTCATATGTTGTGCCTAAGTCAAATAAAAACGGAAAATATGCGGAACTAGCAATTTTAAACAGTGATTATAATGATAGTAAAAATCTCAGCAAGCTCGAGATTGATTTGAAAACAGGTCGTTCCCATCAAATTAGAGTACAATTATCGAGTCGTAATCTACCACTATGGGGTGATGCACGCTATAACAAAAATTCTCAACCTGGGGAGCAAATTGCTTTATGGGCAAGTGAACTCAGTATTATTCATCCCACAAAAAAAGAACGTATGACTTTTACAAGCCATACGCCTCATTCTTATCCTTTTACATTATGGTAAAAAGACAACAGTTTTTCTTTCTGTGCTTCACAATCATTCCAGGCAAGTTTATATAACGCTTGGAACTTTTCTAAGTCGCCGCCAAAACGACTTACGCCAACTTCTTGAGTAGGATATAGGTAAATCGCCTCATCTTTTTCAACTAATTCATCAATAAGGGCTCTCTCTTGGTAATATACACGTCTTCTTTGTTCGAAGTCCTTTACCAGTTGAGGGCTTTTTCTATAGAAAAAACGTAAAAAATGCTTTTGTAAAAAACCTTGTTCTTTTCGGACGTAATCTTTTGATTTAGTTGTTACAACGACGTGATGTGTACATCCTTCTTCGATACTTTTTTCTAAAGGTATCATTGTCGTAATGCCGCCATCCATATACTTTCGTCCTTCAATATCTACTGCTTTACCAAATACAGGTAAAGTGCATGCCGCTTTGACATATTCCGGATGCTTAGCAATATCATGTTGATTTACCCAAATTGTTTTTTCTGCAGCAATATCGTAAACACCAATCTCAAGCTTCTCTGTGATTTGATCTAATTTTTCCAAGGGATAGTCGAGGTTTTGCGATACGGTATCAAACATATGATCATAACCTACTATGGTTCCCTCTTTAAAAAGCGGGCGCCAACCTACATTATTTTTATCTGTCGCAAAATCAACGGAAGATTTCTCTAATGTCTCTGCTTTTTTCAGAGTGAACATACTTCCGTATAATGCGCCAGATGAAATCCCCACTACATAGTCGAATTCAACATCATGCGCTAAAAACCAATTTAAGACACCAGCAGTATAAGCACCTCTCATACCGCCCCCTTCTAATACTAATCCTATTTTTTTCATAATTGACTCCTTACATTAAACCACTAAATATCTTTAAAAACGAACGCAAAATTCTTGTTGGATAGGAAATATCTCTTGCCATTTCTTGAGTTATTTCTATAGAAACATCAATTGTTTTCATAACATCTTCATAACAACTTTGTACCACGGGAGTTCCAACAAATAGAATTCCCGTTTCAAAGTGTAAATAGTAACTTCTAAAATCCATATTGGTCGTACCTACTAAACAAATTTCATCATCCACAACAATTGTTTTTGAATGGACAAAACCAGGTTTATATTCATATATTTTCACACCACTTGAAATTAATTCATCATAGCTCGATTTTGTCACCATATTAACAATTTTTTTATCTGGGATATGTGGCAGAATAATTCTTACATCAACACCACTTTCTGCTGCCAGTTGTAGTGCTTTGATCATCTCATGACCGACAATAAGATAAGGTGTTTGAATATAAATATATCTTTTGGCATTATTGATCATTGTTAAATGGGCATCTGCACCTACATCATAATCATCAGTTGGCGCATCATCAAATGGCAACACATATCCTGTGTAATCTTGCATATCTTTAAATTCATATTTATAGTCATTGGGATTATCATGGTTATCATCGTAATAATTAAAAATTTGTAGGAACATGAGCGTTAAAGAAAAAACAGCTTCACCTTCAATCAGAACGGCTGTGTCTTTCCAATGACCAAAACGTGATTTTAAATTTATATATTCATCGCCAATGTTAATACCACCAACAAAGCCAACACGACCATCCACAACCGCAATCTTTCGGTGGTCTCTATTATTCATTTGAATTGCAAGTCTAGGAACCAAGGGATTAAATACAACAACGCGCATCCCTGCTTCTTCACACTGTTTTTTTAGTTGAGGAAATAAGGCACATCCCCAATCATCAAAGACAACCCTAACATCTATCCCTGCTTGCGCTTTCCGCTTTAAGACTTTATATATTTCTTGCCACATATGCCCATCTTTAATAATAAAATATTCAAAAAAGATAAATTTTTCCGCTTTTTCCAGTTCTTCTAATAAGCGCGAAAATTTAATTTCTCCACTCTCAAGATATTCTGAATATGTGTGTTCATAAAGTGGGAAATGTGATGCTCCATAAATATAGTCCACAAGTCTTTCCCAATTTTTATACCGGTCAGGTAGTTTTTTCAAAACGTCATTACTTTGCAGGTACTCTATCTCAGGATAAGCCTCCCCAACTGTCTTTCTTAATGCTTTGGGTACTTTCTTTTCTCCAAACATAATGTAAAGTATAGCCCCAAAAGGCGGAATCGTTAAGATGATGATTGCCCAAGCAAAGCGATAGTATGGGTTGTCGTGTCTATCAATTACATGAAGCAACAATAGAAATGACAGAACCTGCAAAATCCCATGTATCAGTGCATATTTACTTGTCACCTTATACCAAAGAACAAATAAGAGTGAAAATTCTAGAATAACCGCTAAGGCTATAATAAATATCTTATTACTAATAAGCTTTAATAGTTTTTTCATGGCAGCCATCCTTTCACAATTTCCTTGATAATATATATCAATAAAGATATTATATATTAAAGGAAAGAGGGTTAATTATGAATTTTAAACCAAATAAAAACAAAGACCTCAAAATCAAGGTTAATAACAAAGAATTTTATCGTATTCCTATTCAAACAGAGGTGATCATGCCAGGAGATAATCTTCACACGATTATCAAAAAAAATGCTGAATCTTTACTTGAAGATAACGATATCTTATTTGTAACTGAGAAGATCGTCGCAATCTCCCAAAATAGGGCATATCCAATTAAAGATATTAAGCCAAGAAAATTTGCGACATTTTTATCGAAATACGTAACGAAGACCCCTCATGGAATTGGTCTAGGTATGCCTGAAACCATGGAAATGGCTTTACAAGAATGTGGTACGCCGCGTATCTTCTTTGCAGCCGGTGTGTCAGCAATCTCTAAAGTATTTGGTAGAAAAGGTGACTTCTATCGCGTTGCTGGACCTAAAGCTCGCGCTATAGATGGGCCAACAGACGGAACAATGCCACCTTTTAATGAATATGTCGTTTTAGGACCTAAAAATCCTAATGAAGTTGCTAAACAGATTAAACAGCTCTTTCATGAAAATATTGAAGTTGCTATTGTTGATATAAATGATTTAGGTGGAAATATTCTTGGTACAAGCAGTGAGCGCTTAGATAAAGAACAATTAGTTGAGATTTTAAAAGATAATCCTCTTGGACAATCCACTCAAGGTACACCTATCGGAATTATTCGCGAAGTGAAATAACGTATATTTCTTTTTGATGTTCTGCAAACGAATGTAATTCATGCCCTTGTGGAATATCAATTGTTTTAAGATATACACCGCCAAGATTAAGTATTGTTTTTTTAGAAGCATGATTATCTGGATTACAAGTAATGATAAATTCTTGTAATCCTTTTTTTATCTTTATATCCTTGAACATTTCTACACATGCGTGGTAGGCGAAACGATGTCCGCGATATGGGGGATAAATAACATAGCCAATTTGTCCATAAATCCAAAGATCTTCTCCTACTTCATTACGGAATTCACACCGTCCAACAATGCGATCAAGCTCGGGTACGTAGATATCATATAATAGAGCTTCTAGTCCTGGAAGTTCATAATCGTTGGAAACGTCAATTAGTTTTATTGCCATAAGTCAATTTATAAACCGCTACTGCATAAACAGCCTTCAATACTAACATTAACACAGGGATATTTTCAAACACACTTAGTGCAAGAACACTCATTGCGTAATAACCAAATACGATGAGTCCTGCAAAAAGAATCATTTTGGCTTTATTATTCTCATTAGAATCATTAACTTCAACTTCAATTGCCATCGTTTCATCAACAAGGTCACTTTGTTTTAAGGCAATGTGTGGAGCCAGTCCTTTATACAATAACGCGAAAGATGCTGTATAAACTAAAATATCAAAGATACGTGCTAAACCCATATCTAAATAAAGGGCAGCAGGTGTTTGTTTTACTGCTTCAGCCATAGCTTTAATTTCTTCTATAGATACATCTTCACGCACAAATTGTTCTAAATTACCTTTGTTAATGGCTATTGAGAACATACCATAGTTAATCAGTGGCATGATTAAGAAGATAGCACTCATCATGACAAAAGTTAAGGAATTCAGTAAGGGTATGTCATCATTTTTCATTTTCTTTAGTTGGAATTTATAAACAACAATTGCAGCTAATGTGAAACTAAAGGCATTGATAATCCCTTCCATCAGCGCAGCGATTGCCATATTTCCATCAAAAGTCATTGAATTTGTTAACAGCCCTTCAGGTAAAACATTACTTAGTAATGTTAAAAGTATCATTCGTACAATCGTATAGAGCAAAAATGTTAACATTCCCCATATTAATCCTTGGTTTAATTGTGGTTTTCCGCGATACTTTCTAAAAATATAGAATGGAATACCAATGATAATAAATGCACTTGTGAATATTGAAATTATTTGAATTGTTGATATCATAAATCCTCCGCCTTTACATTGATTAACTTTAATTATATTATAAATCAAGGAGGAATACCATGAATAACAAAAAATCAAGTTTTTTTAACCTCGATGGATATCAAGTAGCCATCATTATGTGGATTGCCAGTATGCTTTTACTTTTCAATGATAAACGATGGGTGGGAATTTTATTACCATTTCTTATCCTAGTATTTGAAAAGAAAAGCGCAATCGTTAGAAATCACGCAGGACAATTATTAATCCTTAATATTCTTGTCTTTGTTGTCTCTCTTCTATTTAGTACAATTATTGCGATGATAGTTGCGTTGGTCAGCTGGATCCCACTATTTAATGTGGCCACTTATACACTGATAGCTTTCGTCAGATTTCTTATTACAGCTTTATTCTTTGCTAATCATTTGATTGGCTTTATTAAAGCAACACGGAGTGAGGTATTGTCACTACCATTAATTGGCCATCTCGGGGATCGTTTTAGCCAAGAAATTCGTTTTTAACATAAAAAAAGACTGTGATTAACTCACAGTCTTTTTTGTTTCGCAGTTATTATTGAACAACGCGAACGTTTGCAGCTTGCTCGCCGCGTGGTCCTTCAACGATATCGAATGTTACTTCTTGACCTTCTTCTAAAGTCTTGTAACCATCAATTTCGATTGCTGAATAGTGAACAAAGACGTCTTGTCCTTCTTCAATTGTAATGAATCCATAACCCTTTTCAGCGTTAAAGAATTTTACTTTTCCTGTACTCATTTGCTAGTACCTCCTATCAGAAATAAGATGTACTCAAGCGTAATTCTCAAACCAATAAACCAGTTAAGCAACACACATTGAGTGACTATTTGAATTCCTATATATAGAAACTCCAATTCTTATTACTGCTTCATCATATCATTGTTAATGTGTCAAGTCAAACTAATTTTGGCTGATATCATCATTATTTGAAGCGGTTTCATTTAAGCGGTTAAATTCATCAACTTTCTGTTGTTCTTCACGTTCAATCGCCGCTTGCTCTGCCGCAATCCTTTCTTCTTCTGCAATTCTTAACCGTTCTAATTCTTTGGCTTCTTTTCGGCGACGAATTTTTCTTTTGATAAAACTAATAAGAATCAGCAGCAGTAAAGCAGATATTACAATTGTCGTTGCCAACGTTTGCCAAGATCCAAATATTCTTAATGCAATATAATTGAGTCCCGAAGAAACGATTCCCATCACAAATATAATGAGATATAACTTAAAAGGGTGAATACCAATTTTTTCCGATACAAACTGATATTTTCTCTCCAATGACATAAAAATCACTAAGAATGCAAGTACAATAAATATAATAACCCAATTTAGTTTTAAAAAATCCATATTATCTCCTCCATATTATTAAGTTGGCAAAACATCCTTTTACTGTCATAATATAGTAAAGGATGGATTACTATGAAAAAATTTACAGTTACACACGAAGATGAACTATTGAACTATCTCTTCAAACTAGATTTAAATATGAGTAAATCAAAAATTAAATCTTTACTTAAGCATGATTGCATTGCGATTAACAACAAACCGACTTCACAATTTAACGCTAAAGTTGAGAAGGGACAGGTTATCTCTATTATACCGTATAATTACAGAAGAAACTTGCCATTTGATATCATTTTTGAAGACGAACAACTTATTGTGATAAACAAGCCTCATGGCATGATGACAGTTGGCTCGGATAAAAAAGGAAATTTAAGTGCGTTTGATCATGTCCAAGAATACTTACAAGAAAAATATAAAAATAATACACTATTTGTGTTACATCGACTTGATCGTGACACCTCAGGAGTATTAATGTTTGCTAAAGATAAAGGCAAACAACAGTACTTACAAAATCACTGGAATCAAGTGGTTAAACGTCGTGAATATCTTGCGATTATTCCCGGTAAAATGAAACCAGAGCAAGGCACCATTAAGTCTTTACTTGCCGAAGATGAAAAGTCTACAATGGTTTATTCAGTAGCAGAAGATGGCAAGGAAGCAATTACTCATTATAAAACAATTCGTGCGAACGATAAATTTTCACTGCTTGAAGTAACACTTGAAACTGGAAGAAAAAATCAAATTCGTGTTCATTTATCTGAAGCAGGACACCCCATTATTGGTGATAAAAAGTACTTCTCAAAACATAATCCTATACAAAGAATGGGACTCCATTCTCGTGAGCTTATTGTTGGAAAACAGAAATTTATAGCGCCGACACCTCGTGTATTTAGAAATATCGTAAAATAACCAGGAGGTCATATGGATTTTCTACAAGAAGAAAAATTATTAGACGCTTGCATTCTTGCTGGAAAAATATTAATGGAAAACGGAGCTGAGATGCACCGCGTAGAAGATACCATGAACCGTATACTTGAAAAAGAACATGGTCCAGGAGAAGCCGTCAGTTTTGTAATTCCTACCGGCATCTTTGTTACGACGCGATATGGTAGAACCACCAAGATGAAGCGCATCTTAAAAAGGCGTACAAACTTACATCAGATTGTACGCATAAACGCATTATCACGCCGCTTTTCTCAAGGTGAAATTGGGATTGATACACTTTATGATGAAATCCAAAAATGCGATAATTCAGAAGATATTTATCCTGTTTCTTACAAAATTATTGCAGCTGGTTTTGTAAGTGCTTTTATGATGATGATTTTCGATGGTAACGTAAAGGACATTCCCATTGCATTAACAGTAGGAATGTTCGGATACTTTATCTATTTACTGTCTGCCGAAAACATTAAAGTAAGATTTATACATGAGTTTATTTCCGCCTTTATGAGTGGCATCATCATAAGCCTTTTAAATAAGTATGGCTACATTCATAACTTTGATACTGCAATGATTTCCACAATCGTTGTTTTAGTCCCAGGAATTCCTATTATGAATTCAATTCGAGATTTTCTTGTGGGTAATACCATCTCAGGCACAGTTTTCTTAATGGAAGCTTTCTTTATAGCAGTTATGATTGGTGCAGGCGTAATGGTTAGTTTATATGTTGTTTAGAGAGGAAAAGCTATGTCAATAACTTTACAAATACTCAGCAGTTTTATATCTTCCATTGCTTTTGGAATCATTATAAGTGTTCCAAAATCTTCATTAGTTTATGTTGGTATTACAGGCGCTCTAAGTTGGGCTGTGAATTTATTGTTAAGACCTATTTTCCCCAACATCCTCGTCCCGATATTTCTTGCTTCTGTAAGTGTGTCGATACTTTCTATTATATTCGCTAAGAGGCTAAAAATGCCTGCGACTGTTTTTAATTTACCTGGTGTTTTCCCGCTTGTTCCTGGTATCACGGCATTTGAAACAATGAAAACATTCATGGCTCGGGATTTTATGCTAGGCATGGAATTAATGATGAGAACATTTGCGATCTCAATGTCTATTGCACTCGCTATCGTTGTTACAGAAGTTTTCTATAATGCTTATATTCGTATCAAAAATAACAAAAGTCGCTTAAAATCTTAGCGACTTTTTATTTGATTTAAAGGAAGTTTTCCTTTTGTGATTAAACTTAATTGCTGTGTAAGTAAGTCAATATGTTTTAAATCATTAAACTCAGATTGATAGGAGATATGCGGTGTAACGATTACTTTTTCGTGATGCCATAAAGGTGAATCAATATTGAGTGGCTCATCTTTAAATACATCTAAAACTACTTTTGATAAAGTTGTATCGATAATTTCAAGTAAATCCTCTTCCTTAACAACTGCACCCCTACCAACATTTACAAACATCGCATTTTCATTTAAATTTAAAAAGAAATTACGATCTAAAATCCCCTGTGTATGCTTGTTTAAGGGTAAACTTGAAACGACATAATCGGCTTGAGACAGTGTTTTAATATCTGTCAACACAGTACAATAATCAAAACCACTAACAGCTCTTCCATTTGAGTTTATACCGATCATCCTCATCGAGAAAAATTTTGCTATCTTAGCGATTTCTTGGGCAATACTTCCCGTCCCTAGACATAAGATTGTCTTTTCTTTAGGAGAATGTAACTTGATATCATTTTGCCACTTCCTCTTTTCTTGTGCTTTATACAAGGGCTGATGTTGTTTTAAATCGGCAAGAATATAACTAAAAACATATTCTGCGATGGCCTCACTATAGACGCCTCTCGCATTACTAATAATGATATCACTTTCCAATATGCGCTCATCAAGTTGATCATACCCAGCAGATGTAAGCTGCACATATTTTAGGTTTTCAAATGTGTCAATATGTTCATTCAAAAACTTCACGGTACCAAAGAAATATTCAGCATCATTGACTTTGGGGGTAATTTCCAAATTAAAGTCTTTACAAAGTGCTTGAGGTATCTCAATTCGCTCAGTAAATAGTTTCATATAACCGCTCCTTTTTTATATTATACACAATGTTTGAGTTTGCTGCCTTACAAGCATATAATGAAGGCAGGTGATTAAATGGAAAAATATATGAATGAACTAGTAGATATACTAAAAATGAAAAGTCCAACCGGACATACGCAAGAAGCCATCAATTATTTAGAGAAACGCTTTCGCGAACTCGGTTTAATGACATATAGAAATAATAAGGGGGCCTTGATTGCTAAATTAGAAGGTATCGAAGTAAATCGAGAAGTTACTTTAGCCGCACATATTGATACATTAGGTGCTATGGTCAAAGATATTACGGCCGATGGAAAAATAAGACTCACTCAACTCGGGGGTTATGCATGGTCTACTATAGAAGGTGAATATGTAGAAATCGAAACCATTGACGGTAAATTTTATAGTGGTACCGTTGTTACTGATTTTGCTTCAAGTCATGTTCATGGTGCTAAAACTTCCAATGAAAAAAGAACAGAACATAATCTTCATATTCGTTTAGATGAAAAAATAACATCCAAAAAAGATGTTCTGTCATTAGGAATCAATGTCGGTGATTTTGTTCATCTTGATCCTCGCGTGCAACGAACAGAAAGTG
>DATBUC010000171.1:0-3139 GCA_036516515.1 Erysipelothrix sp.
ATTAGGCACGCCGCCAGCGTTCATCCTGAGCCAGGATCAAACTCTCCATTTGATTCTTACTCATGAATAACTCTGACGAGTTATCTTTATTTATTGTTTTTGTTTATTTAAGAAATTGACATTTCCTGTTCAGTTTTCAAAAATCACTGCAGCTCTTGACTGCTTAATCATAATACTACCTAAGTAACGATTTGTCAAACAAAAACGACAAATAATTAATATTTAATGAGAATATGCAAACAAGGCTACGAAAACGCCTTGTTTACAACTCCTCTATCTCAAAGTATTCATTAAAATAGCGATAAATCAAGTGATCGTCAAACGGATCATTACGCCACTTCGCCATGTTAATCAAATTATTCTTCTCTTCGACAACAACATCAATAATTGCTTGTGGATAATCCATAACCTTTTGATGTTTATCAAACTCATGTTCATCCAAAAGTATTATTTTATCATCTGGAAATAACTTAACATCTAAATCATAATCAATATTTTTCAAAGATTCACCATCATATATACTTGGTGACGCTAAGTTACAATAATAATAAACTCCCTTATTACGAATCATTGAGATGACATTGTACCATCGATCAAAATAATAAAAGCAAATGGCAGGTTCACGCGTAAACCAACGGCGACCATCCGATTCAACAACCCATGTTTTATAGGTAATCAAAACAATTTTTTCATCGTCAACATCCAGCACTGTTCCACTAGACCACGTACGATGTAAACTGCCATCATGTTTATAACTTTGGATATAGATAACCTCTCCAATTTCTGGAACCATTTCTAACACATCCATTCTTATTAATATTAACTTATTTACTTTTGACTTTCAACAAAGCATCCCCATTTCTTCCTTATATATAGACATAAAAAAAACGAGCATCGCTCGTTTAGTTAAATTGTGATTCAATTCTTGGCTTCACTAACATAACAATAACAAAACTAATGATTAGTGTGGGAATCATATAAGTCGCGTTATAGCCCATGACGCCCCAGAATACATTTCCTGGATAACCATCAGCAAAGAATACCCATCCAGCAATGTTATGTGACATAAATCTTAAGAAGTTTACGACAAGCACGCCCATAGGCAACGATAATTCTCCTGCCTTAATATCTTTAAACTTTACCGCTAATGCATAAACTAAATACGCAATCGGATAGTCAAATAAAAATTGTACAGGATGTACGATGTAAGGTGCCTTCATCATTAGCTTCAGACCAACTGAAATCAATGCAACAACACCCGCTTTACCCACACCTAAATGATAACTTGCAATCATTAAAGGAATGATACTCAATGACAAACGACCACCCGAAGCCATCTTAAATAACGGGAATGTCATCGTCACCTTCTCTAACACAGCAAACAACGCAATATAAAGCGCCATTAAAACAAGATCCTTGGTTTTCATATTTCTCATAAAAAAACACCTCCATAAAATGAGGCGTAAGGAAAAAGCCTGAACTCCCTACGCTAGCTCTACCTAGATCAGGTGATAAGGGTTTAGACTCATAGTCGATCTCAACTGTAACACAGTTCCCCTGTTCACAAAACTTATTATACATTATAGTTTATAAATTGCAAAACTACAGCCTTTCCTCAATATAATTAATATAGTCCCGATACGAAACAGCATAAATAACCACCTCATCAACAACTTCATATAAAAATATGCCATTACTGAATATCAGTGTATGTAAAGCATCATAATCGCAACTAAAATCCAGATACTCCACGACTGAACCATTTTGATAGGAGGCATTTTTAAATATAATCGGATCATGATTATTTAAAGCATACTTCGCTTCATACATCGTGTGCTTCGCCCCGACAACTAACAGATAACCATCCAAATCATAAAAATCTTGAAAAACCGAATGCTTCCCATACGGAAAATCTAAATCATGCG
Organism: Erysipelothrix sp.; assembly: GCA_036516515.1. GTDB lineage: Bacteria > Bacillota_I > Bacilli_A > Erysipelotrichales > Erysipelotrichaceae > Erysipelothrix. Next base: position 1,926 of record DATBUC010000171.1, read on the forward strand.
GACGTGCGAGATAGTTTGCATATTTCCCAATCGAACCAATCATTAATGAAGGATGAGAAACAAAACGACTTTTCGGATCTAAAGTTAATAGTTGCATCATTTTTCCAGAAGACAGTACAAATCGTTCTTGATTATTAATGGGGACCATTTTATCCTTAGTTAATACATGGGTATTAAACTGACAATCATCAATAACAGAAACAGTCCCTTCCGCAAAGTACTTTTCTAAAAAATCATATAAAGACTTGATAAAAAGTGGTGAGACGGACTCTGTGCTTTTCACCATAATTAAGTCGCTTCCTTTAATATGAAGACGATTAAATAAACGCTTAATAGCCTTTTCCATCAAAGCCCCTCCTAAATTTCATCAATTTGACTATGGGCAAGCTTACTTGCAGCAGCCGCCGCAATTGCCCCAACAATGTCATCCAAAAAGGTATGACATTTGCCACTGTTTGGGTCATTTAGTTCACCAATAATACCCGGTTTCACCTTATCAATATAACCATAATTGGTAAGCGCAATCGAGCCATATAGATTACAGATGCCATAGGCCAGAACCTCATCAATACCATAAAGACCTTGATCTTCAAAAATAACTTTATTGATTGAGCTTGAACCAAATTCATTATTTTCAACTTGGATATCAATATTTACCCCTGTTAAAAGCGCGTGTTGTACTTCACGCTTGGCTAAGACCCCTTTAACGATTTCGCAAATCTGTGCTTCATCTATATTTTCGATATAATCTTTTTGTAAAAACACGACACACTCAACAATATCTTTGAGTTCTACACCACGTTCATTCAATAATTTTAAACTTTCTGTGTACATATCCATGTCTCCTTTTGCTTATCATATGTTATTATTATAGCGTAAAGTACATTAAAAACATAGGAGGACTCAAACATGACATTTACAGAACTACAAACAAAACTGAACGCCTATCGTCTGGCTCTTAGCACAATTGGCTATGACGCGATGACTATCGCCCCTAAAAAGGGCAGTGCCTACCGTAATCAAATGATGGCATTTTTATCAGGCGAATACTTTAAAACGCTCATGAGTGAAGAAACATACCAACTTTTATTAGAAAGTGAAAAATCAAGTAACTTTCTAGAAAGTGAAAGTGCTAAATACTATCTTGAACAAATTAATAAGCAAAAAAACATCCCGCAAGATGAGTTTGTTGCCTTTTCCCAACTCAAAAATGA
>DATBUC010000172.1:0-6478 GCA_036516515.1 Erysipelothrix sp.
GGGTAAACATGGCAAAGGTTAGTAAATTTACGAATCTTTGTTCTTTCCTACTTAAAAATTGCTTGATGTCCATAGACTTCATCCCCCTATTTCAAGTATAGCAATTTTATTTATTTTCCTATCAGTATCTCCTTTTGCTAAAAAAAAGAAGATGAATTATATTGATCTTAGATAGCTTAATTATCCCTATTGAGCTAACAGATGCTTGATAAACTCTTATAAATCACATTTCAATAGGTAATTTTGAGCCTATATTAGATACAAAAAAACCAATGCTCTCACATTGGTTTAAAATTATATTTTCTTTTTTTTCCAAATCGCTCTAAAAATCGGTTGTCCTTTTTCATGAAATTTGCGTTCATATTCTGTAAATGGATCTGGATCTTCATGACTTCTAAAGTCAACATCTACCTCTACTAATTCAAACTTATGGCTCCCAACACTCACTAAAGAATAGTTAAATAAGCCTACGTTATCAGTCTTAAACCAAATCTCACCCTCATCAGCCAAAACTTCATAGTAATCATCAAGTTTAGTTTTGTAAGTAAGTCTTCTTTTAGTGTGCCGCTTTTTCTTCCATGGATCACTAAAATTTAGATTAATCACATCAACTTCTTTTGGTCCAAACATTTCAGTTAATTTTTCAGCATCATCATGAATAAAACGTTTCCGCTTTCCTGGATTTTCACCCAACTTTTTAAGTGCAATTGAAGATGCAGTGTAATCTTTTTCTAAAGCCACAATGCCTCTTTCAGGATATAAACTAGATAGCCCATGCCAATAATCACCTTTACCAGCACCAATTTCAACATGTAAAAAGTCAGTTTCTAAAATTTCTTTCCATTTTCCTTTTACTGAAGCATAATCTTCAACGATATAGTCTTTATATTGTTCAAAAACTTCTTCGCTCCAATTTTTCTTTCTTAATCTCATTTAATTCCCTCTCTTATATAAGATAAGCGGTCATAAGGACCGCTTTATTATTTAGTTGAAAAGTTATCAAAATAACCTTGAATATATACGATAGGCGTTCCCTTATCTCCTGAACCACTGGTCAAATCACAAAGAGAACCGACTAAATCAACAATTCTTCTTGGTGTTGTGCCTTGAGCAGCACGACTGTCTTTTTGTTGACTTTCTTTTGCTTCTATTTCTTTGGTGACTGCTTTTGATAGCGCATCACCGCTGAGGTTTTTAAAATCATTATCTGCTAAATATTTTAGTTTGATTTCATTGGGAGTACCTTCTAAACCATTCGTATAGCCAGGTGCTACGGTTGGATCCGCTAACTCCCAGATTTTACCCATTGGATCTTTGAAAGCACCATCTCCATATACCATGACTTCAACTTTTTTACCCGTTTTTTCAAACATCATTTTTTGAATTTTATCAGTCATGGCAAAACTATCACGAGGAAATAACTTCACTGAATCTTCTGTTGATTTGTTCGAACCAAGTAAACCATATTCTTTGTTATAACCTGAGCCGTCAATGGAATCAGTTAATAAATCACCAAGGCCACAAACAACTTTAGCGCCATTTTCATTTAAGATTCTTTTTGTTCTTTTATTTGAATGCACATCACAAGCTAAAACATAGTCTGTGTAGTCTAATATACTTCTCGCATCATTTGAGAAAATGATTTCTACTTCTGCACCCGCATCTTTTACAATACTTTCATAGTAAGAAACATAATCCATACCTGTAAAAGGATGCTCTGTTTTACCAAATAAAGTTCTAAATTCATCAAGTGAAAGTGTATCGCTGTAAGGATTTACATGCGCTGCATCTAATTGATCTAATGTAATCAAGGCATTGCCTACTTCATCGGAAGGATATTGTAGCATGAGAACTATTTTTTTTGCTCCCATAGCTATGCCTTTTAAAAGGACTGAAAAACGGTTACGAGAAAATATTGGGAAAATGACACCAATGGTATCTCCTTTGAGCTTATCTTTGACATCTTTTGCAATTGCTTCAACGCTCGCATAGTTTCCTTGCGCTCTCGCAACAATTGATTCAGTCATCCCAATAATATCGCGGTCATGTATTGTGAATCCATCACTTTTACCCGCTTCAATCACACTATCCGTAACAATTTGAGCAAGGTCATCGCCATCACGTATGATTGGACAACGTATACCCCTAGAAACAGTACCTACTTTTCTTTCCACCGTTCAACGCCCTTTCTTATATTTATCTATATAACACAGTGTAAATAATAGCATAAAATGATAAAGTCTTCAATTTTTATCTTGAAGACTTTTCTTGATTTATCAACTTTGATCTGGCATATATGTTGGCACAACATTTTGAAGACAAGTAAGAATTTCAGTCTTATTGTTTTCATAAACAACTGATTCTAAAAGCGATAATTTTTCCTCGATCTCTTTTTGTGCTATCTCTAAAGGCTTAGCTATTTTAATAAGCTTATTATTGGTCTCTCGCAAGTTCTCTTCAGCCATAAGTAATTCTTCATATAGCTTTTCCCCAGGTCTTAGCCCAGTAAACACAATATCTATATCTTTATAGGGTTGATACCCTGAGAGTTCAATCACTTTTTCGGCTAAGTGAAGTATTTTAACCGGTTCTCCCATATCTAGCACAAAGATTTCTCCCCCTTGCGCAAAACTGGCAGCCTGGAGTACTAAACTCACGGCCTCTGGAATGGTCATAAAGTACCTTTCAATTTCTTGGTGGGTTACTGTAACGGGACCCCCTTGCTCAATTTGCTTCCTAAATAAAGGAACCGCTGAGCCATTGGAACCTAAGACGTTACCAAAACGAACAGCCATAAATTTTGTCTTAGAACTATTTGTCTGTGATTGCAACATCATTTCAATAAAACGTTTTGTTGCTCCCATTACATTTGTCGGATTAACAGCTTTGTCTGTTGATATATTGACAAACTTTTCCACATCATACTTATTGGCCATATCAATGAGATTTTTGGTCCCAAATATATTATTTTTTATTGCCTCAGCAGGTGCTGTTTCCATCAAAGGAACATGTTTATGCGCAGCAGCATGGAATACTATATCAAATTTTTCTTTAGAAAAGAGCAAATCTAAACTCTTTCTATCTCTTATCGAAGCAATAAAAGCCATCATATTAAGTTCAGGTATTTTACCATCCCTTATGTTCATATTGAGCTCTTGTTCAATTTGATAAAGCCCTGTTTCATTAATATCTAATAAGACAAGTCTTTGTGGTTGATACCTAACGATTTGTCTCACCAATTCAGAGCCTATTGAACCGCCTGCTCCAGTAACAAGCACCGTTTTATTAGTTATTGTTTTCTTAATTTCACAGTCATTAATGATGATTTCTGGGCGATCTAATAGATCAGCGATATCGATACTTCTTAAGCTATTTGTAATATTTCCAGCTTGTAACAATTTGTGTGATCCAGAAACCTTTTTAACTGCAACTTTATATTCTAACAGTTCACTGATAATTTCCTTTTGTCGTTTTAACGAAATTGAAGGAATCGCTAAGAAAATTTGGTCGATTGCATATTGCTCTATTACACTTGGAAGCATACTCTTATCACCAAAAATTGGAAAAGAATAAATCATATTACCTTTATATGCTAAGTTATCATCAATAAAACCAATGATATTATAGTCATAAGACTCATTTTCTAATATTTCCTGGGCAATCATTTGACCTGCACTGCCTGCACCATAGATTAAGATACGATCACTCGAATTTTTCTTACGCACACTCTTAATACTTACAATCCGATAAAAACGATAGATCATTCTTGTCCCAAATTGCATTAATACAATCACAAAATAAGACATAATAATCACACTAATTGGAAATCCAGGGAGCCATTTTATATCCCTTAGTAAAAGCAAAATTAATGTCGCAAATAAATTAGCGCTCACTATTTTCATTGCTTCATCAATACTTACTTTTACCCATACGGTTTTGTCCAATTTAAACGCCTTATAAACAATTAAATAAACAAATAAAATCCTTGGTAATAAACTCATAACAAATCGTTGTTCTATTATGTGTGGCATGACAAATTCATAACGAACGAACATTGAAAATGTAATACTAATAGCCACAAAAAAAAGGTCTAATAGCAATAATAATATAGACCTTAATTTAACTTTGTTCATGCTTCTCCCCCTTAAAACTAAAAATATCTATTAAAAACTTTTTTAATTCTTGATGTGGGGCGTGTATCTATAGCAACATTATTAAATATACATTGTGCATTGTAATTAAATTTTTCTTTTTCCCCACATAAATCTAAGCCTTCATTGAGATTTGGCTTACGTCTACTCATACCATGAGCATCACTTCCAGTTAGATGAACAAAGTTTTTCTTAACAGCAGCTTTGACAAATGAATCTTTCGAAGCGATAAATGTTTCTGCATTAACTTGACAAGCAACGCCCATATCTACCAAATCATAAAACAACTCTAAATCTTGTTTTAAAATTGAGTAACGCTCTATATGTACTAAAATTGGATTATATCCTTGTATAATCAGTTCTTCAAATGTTGATTTTATTTGCGAAGGTACCGTCCTTGTTGGTAATTCTATTATTAAATAATCTGTTCCTTCTACTAAAAAAGGTGTGAGATCTTCGTAAATTAATTCCCTTCTAAAATAAAGTTCAGCACTTGTTTTAATCGAAAAATCAAGTCCACGGTTGGCAATTTCTAAGCGCAAAGCAGACACTGCTTTTTCTCTTTGCTGCAAAAACAATGCTCTATTATCTTTTTTTATATCAAAATGTGGTGTTGCTACTACAGCATTAACCCCCTGTTTAATCCACATTTCAATCATCTGCATTGATTCTTCAATATCTTCTGCCCCATCATCGATTTCAAATAAAAGATGGGTATGAATATCAACGAGTTTCAGTTTATTCTCCATAATAGTAGTAGTATTGTGCAGCACTTGCATCTTTTGTATCACGCTCGATATTATAATTATTGAGAATTATCCCGAAAATTTTCGCATCAACACGGGTTAATTGTTCTTTGGCTTTAATCACATCTTGATGAGTTGAGAAATTCTGTCTCACAACCAATAAAACACCATCTGCGATGCGACTTAATACAGCAGCATCCGTGATGACACCTGCTGGTGGTGCGTCAATAATGATATAATCATAAGTTTCTTCTAACTCTTTAACCATTTCTTTCATCTTTGGTAAGGCAATCAACTCAGCTGGGTTTGGTGGACGCGTTCCTGCCATCATTAAATCGATTCCGAGCATCTCATAATAACCGATCGCTTCTTTGGTTGTAGCTTGGTTTGTTAAAACAGCTGTCAAACCTTGAATAGCACCAGGTCGCACTCTTAAATATCTCTGCAAGGAAGGTTTTCTTAAATCCGCATCAATAAGCAGGACCTTATTACCATCTTTTGCTAAGGTAATCGCTAAGTTAATCGCTGTTGTTGATTTTCCTTCTTCGGGTAATGCAGAAGTAATTAATAAGGTTTTCGCATTATTAGCTCTTGTTACAAATGATAAATTAGTTCTTAATGAATTAAAACTTTCCACATATGGAAATGGTGTGTCTTTATTAATGACTTCCGTATCTTTTCTCATTGTTTTACGTTTGTTTTTATTAAAAATCACGATTTCACATCCCTTACTGAATCAACATTTGGAATAATTCCTAATACAGGAATTTCCAATATCTGTTGAATATCCGATTCTGATTTAAATGTTCTATCTAACATATGCGTTACTAAAATATAGCCTACTGATAACATCATCCCAAGTACAAAAGAAACTAAAACATTCATCTTTAAATTAGGTGAAACACGATGCTCATTTAGTTTCGCATCGGAGATAACTTTAACAGAACCCGCCTCGACCATCTCAACAATAAATTCAGGGGACACTTTGACCAACTCACTGGCAATCTCTTGCGCTCTTTTAGCATCACCATCTTTAACAGTTATTCTCATCACTTGCGTATTATCTACGGCAGCTACGGTAATTTTTTTACTCAAGGCCTCCGCTTCCAAATCTAAATTTAAATTATCTATTACTTGACTTAATACAGAATCAGATTTGATAATAATAGAATAAACACCCGCTAAATTTCTTGCAGTATTCATTTCGTCCGTTGTGATATTACTATTTTCTTCTCTTCTATTATTGACAATTAAAGTTGCTTGACTTTGATACTGAGGTTTAATAAATAATTTTGTAAACAAGAATCCTCCAACAGTAAAGATTAAAGAAACAATAACAATCAATTTAATATTTTGTTTAAGTATTTTAAATAATTCTGAAAGTTCTATTTCATCATTAAAATTTTGTGTATCTGTATTCATTCGCCTCTCCTTTTTTTCACTAAAGTTTCATATAACAAACTATATCATATATTATCAAATAGATTAAGAGCAAAATGATAAGTAATATTTTATTTTTATAAAATATTGCATTAATATATTTTTATCCAATTGAAACCTGTCAACTATGCTTGATGTAAA
>DATBUC010000173.1:0-22227 GCA_036516515.1 Erysipelothrix sp.
TGTGATTTAGGTAATGATTATATTTATCAATACAAAAATTTAAAACGGGTAAATCAATTACGCCTTGATCAACATGCAGGACCCCGTCATATTGCTTTTCACCCAAGTCTCAATATGCTTTATGTCTTTGCTGAACTCAACAATACTGTCACTGTGGTCCATGATGATGGCGAAAAACTTCATCGTAAGCAAGTTTTAAGTTCATTACCAAAACAAAATATTGAAAGTGCTGGCGCTGCCATTAGAATCACGAAAGATGGACGCCATCTTTATGTATCCAATCGCGGGCATGATTCAATTACTTTATTCACAATCGATGAACAAGGGTATCTCACCTACACACAAAACATCGCAACACATGGCGAACACCCACGTGATTTTGCCTTAAGTCCCGATGAAAAATTTCTCGTTTGTGCCAATCGTGACACCAACAATCTCACCCTTTATACACGCAGCGAAAAAACAGGACGCTTAAAAATGGTACAAAAAGATGTCGCTGCACCTGAAGTTGTGAATGTCTTGTTTTTGGAGGATTAAATGACTTATCTGGCCATTGATATTGGAGGCACGACCATCCAATATGGGTTAATCACAAAAGATTTTAAAATGCAAAAATCTTACAGTGTTCCAACACCCACAGTCGCAACAGACGACCAGTTTTACGCGTATTTATTAGCACATGCACCCCAATCACCATACCAAGCAGTGGGCATTGCCGTGCCAGGGACGGTGATCGATGGCACCATTGTCACAAAGGGGTCTGAACGCGTCTATCCTTTATTCCAATCGCCTATTATCGCAAAATTAGAAACACGCTTTAAAAAACCAGTCGCCGCTTTAAATGATGCGAAAGCTGCTGGCTTATGCGAACTCTATCTGGGCGCTGCCAAAGGCAGCAACAGCAGTGCTTGCTTTATTATTGGCACTGCTGTTGGGGGGGCTTTAACTTATAAAGATGATTTAATTTTTGGTCATGATGGTTGTGCAGGTGAATTTTCTTCTGTACCGATTATGATGGATGATAAACTGGTTTCCTTAGCTTGGATTGCCTCAGCCACGGCATTAATGGAATTTTATAATGAAGCCAGTGGCGAAAATGTAACGGAAGCAAAACCCGTGTTTACTGCTTACCATGCCCAAGATCCCATTGCGATTGCTGTGATGGAACGTTGGATTTCTTATATCGTTGTGGGCTTAGTGCAAATCAGTTCAATTTATAATCCAGAAGTGATTTGCATTGGGGGTGGTGTGAGCCAAGACCCATCCTTAGTCACGCTTATCGAACAAGCTTATCGCAATCGTATTCAAGCGATGTTCAATCATCAAGTGTTCACACCCAAGATTGTGGCTTGTGAATATCGTAATCACGCGAATTTATATGGGGCCATTGCCCATTTATTAAAAACAATCTAGGTACTTTTATAAAAGTACCTTTTTTAATATAAAAAAAGGACTTTTGCGATTGCAAAAATCCTTCTTTACTTATTTTTTTAATGCTTCAATTAAAAGCGGTAAATATTCAGGAAGATCTGGGGGTCTTCTAGCCGAAATTAAATTGCCATCAACCACTGCAGGTTGATCCACCCAGTGCGCACCGGCATGCATGAGATCATGTTTAATTCCTGGCGTGCTGGTGACCGTTTTCCCTTTTAAAAGGTCAGCTGATGATAATACCCAACCGGCATGGCAAATTTGTCCAATTACCTTTTGTGCATCATCCATTTCCTTAACAATCCGCATGACTTCATCCAAGCGTCGTAAATAATCTGGGGCCCACCCACCTGGTATCAATAGACCATCAAATTCTTGAGTGTCTACTTCCGCAAATGAGAGATCAGATGTCACTTGAAGTCCTGATTTCCCTTGATATGTCTTGCCTTTTTCTTCAGCAGCCACAAGCACAGTTGCGCCGGCTTCTCTCAGGCGAATCATCGGGTAGAATAGTTCTAAATCATCGTAGTCTGCACTGACGATTGTAAGGACCTTTACACCTTTAAGTTCCATATGTATCCCTTCTTTCCTTTTAATTCTAACATTTTTAAAGTCTCAATACGATGTTTGTGCATTTCTTTGTTATAATAGAGTTAGAATACTGAAGGAGGTATTTATGTTTTATATAGGATGTCATTTAAGTTTTAGTGGTGGTTATTTAGCCATGGGCGAAGAAGCGCTCAGTATTGATGCGAATACATTTCAATTCTTTACCCGGAGCCCCCGCGGTGGTAAAGCCAAACCATTAGATCATGACGATATCAACAATCTCTTAACTTTAATGGAAACTCATAAAATCGATCATGTTTTAGCTCACGCACCTTATACAATGAATGCTTGTAGTGATAGAGCTTATACACGCGATTATGCTGAGGAATTAATGAAAGATGATTTGTACCGTATGAGTTTTATTCCTAATAGCTTATATAACTTTCATCCAGGCTCTCATGTTGGCCAAGGGGTTGAAAAAGGCATCGAGATGATTATTGAAATGCTTAATAAAGTCCTCACACCTGAACAAGAAACAATCGTTCTTTTAGAAACGATGGCAGGTAAAGGGACCGAAATTGGCCGCAGTTTTGATGAACTGCAAGCAATTATTGAAGGGGTTACCCTACAAGATAAGATCGGTGTCTGTTGGGATACGTGTCACTTATATGATGCTGGCTATGATTTAGTCAATGATCTGGATGGTGTCATCGCTGAGTTTGATGAAAAAATCGGACTTGATAAACTGCACGCAATTCATATCAATGATAGTAAAAATCATTTTAAATCGCATAAAGATCGTCATGAACTCATTGGTCAGGGCAGTATTGGTCTTGATTTATTCGAACGACTCATCAATCACCCAAAATTAAAACACTTACCTTTTTATCTTGAGACACCCAATGATGTCCCAGGCTATCAAAAGGAAATTGCGATGTTACGCAATTTAAGAAAATAGGAGGTATTTTTATGAATAGAAGAACCAGTAAAATTGTCGGTTTATTTTTAGTTTTAGCCGCCGTCAGTTTAATAGCACAAGAATTTAATCTTTTCGATTTTGAACCCGGTATTATGCGTTTATTTATTACTGCAGTTTTAGCTTTTGTCGCGATTTCAAATATCAGTCCTTTAAACTTTTATGGAATATTGATTCCAGTCGCCTTAGCGTTTAACCTTAATGCAGCTTACTTTAATATCCATGCCAATCCATGGTTAATCTTTTGGGCATCACTCTTATTGGCAGCGGGATTAAGTCTGATCTTTAAAAAAAAGACCGTAATTATCCGCCATTCTGAAAATGAATCAATTAATACTTACAATGAAGAGTTTACTGTCAAAGCCAACTTCAAAAGCTCAAAAACGAATATCTCAGGACACAATATTCGTTTAGGCAATATCGAAAGTAATTTCTCAAATTTAGAAATCTACATCGATCCTAGCAGTTTAAACGAGCAAGAAGTAAATCTCTATCTTGAAGTGAATTTTTCAGGGGTTACTTTAATGGTTCCAAGAGATACAAAAATCATTAATCAAACCACCGCAATCTTAGCCAATGTGAATGAACCACACTTCTCAGAATTCCATCATAACCCCGTCATTACCCTCTATGGCGATGTGAATTTCTCCCGTTTAGATATTATTTATATTTAATTTCATTTTACTATTGATATTTATGCTTTTGCTTGTTATAATCTACTAGCAAGCAAAAGATTTACGCGGGCGTGGTGAAATTGGCAGACACGCATGACTTAGGATCATGTGCTTCGGCGTGAAGGTTCGAGTCCTTTCGCCCGCACCATTTAAAAAGACAAACCCACTACTTCGGTAGTGGGTTTTATTTATGTTTTTAAGCACTATAAAATTAATTAAAACATTATTTGTGTATACTATAATTAATAGAGGTGAAAAATATGAAAGTTGAAATTATCAGTATTGGCACAGAGCTTTTAATGGGCGATGTCGTCAATACCAATGCGAATTATTTAGCGAAGCAATTAGCTGAATTGGGTTTCAATCATCATTATCAAATTGTTTTAGGTGATAACCCCAAGCGGCTTTTTAAGCAAACACAAGACAGCTTAAAACGCTCAGATATCTTAATCTTTACAGGTGGTTTGGGCCCAACTTATGATGATATGACAAAAGAAGTCGTTGCCAAAGTATTTGAAAGTGAGCTCGTCTTTCACGAACCTTCCTATCAAAAAATTGAAGACTACTTCATTAAAAAAGGCGAACCCATACCAGGTAATAATAAGAAACAAGCGATGGTACCAAAGGATGGGCTTATTTTTGAGAATGAACAAGGAACAGCACCTGGCGTTGCTTTTGAAAAAGAGGGTAAAGTCGCCATCCTTCTGCCAGGTCCGCCTTATGAAATGCAATGGATGTTTAAACACCACGTCCGCCCTTATTTGGAAGCCAAACAAGATTTAAAAATTGTATCTCGCCACGTTTATCTTTATGGCATTGGTGAATCAAATGTCGAAGAAAAACTCTACGACTTAATGATAAATTCTAGTAACCCAACTGTAGCTCCGTATGCTGAAAATGGCAGCTTAATGATTCGCGTAACCAGCAGTGCCAAAACAGAAGCAGAAGCACTCAACGCGATTGATCCTGTGGTTCAAAAGCTAGAAAAAGAATTTGCTGATTATGTTTATGGCATTGATACACCCAGTTTAGAAGCGGCTTTGGTTAAGACGCTCCAAGAAAAGAAGCTAAAAATTGCGACAGCAGAAAGCTGTACTGGCGGTCTTTTAGCTCAAAAAATAACAGCCGTCTCAGGCAGTTCACAAGTTTTTGAAACAGGCTTAATTACTTATGCCAACAAAACTAAAGAAACATTATTAAACGTGAACGCTGATACTTTAGAAAAATACGGTGCCGTCTCACCCCAAGTCGCTCAACAAATGGCACAGAACGTACAAAAATTAGCCAACAGCGATATCGGTATTGGTATTACGGGTATTGCAGGTCCAACAGGCGGCACTCAAGAAAAACCTGTTGGTTTAGTCTATGTTGGGATTTGTTATCAAAATAAAGTACACGTTGAGAAATTATTATTAGGGAGAAATCGAACCAATGAGCGTGATTTAATTCGGCAACATGCAGCTTTAACCGCCATGAAATTAACCTTAGATTTTGTGAATAAAGTGCGCAAAATCGCATAGGCAGGCATACCTGTAAGGAATCTTCGCAAATAGTTTGCGAAAATCCCTACTTAATACAAATAAGACCCCCCTTTCTATGATATATTCAAAAGTAAGGGGGGTTTTTATGTATTTTGATTACGCTGCAACAACACCAATGACAAACAAGACAAAAACAAAATTAATACAAGCACTCAATCAACCGTACGCAAATTATAATAGCCTACATCCATTAGGAAAAGCGACAGCCAAAACAATTACAGAAAGTGTAACAAAGATTAAAGCAGCTTTTAATCTCAAGCCAGAACAAGAAATCATCTTTACCAGTGGGGCTACCGAAGCCAACAATCTTGTCTTTAAAAGCCTCTACCAACAAAGTGGCAAAAACCATGTCATCATTTCACCCTTTGAACATCCGTCCATTCTCGCGGTTGTTTCTGCCTTACAAAAGCAAGGACTTAAAGTCAGTATTGCACCTATTGATAAACAAGGACAAATCAAAATTGATGCCCTATTGGCCTGTATTACCAAAGAAACATTTCTAATCAGTTTTGTTTCGTGTGAAAGTGAAATGGGAATCAGACAAGATATTGTGAAAATAAGTCAGGCGATCAAAAAACATCATCCTGATATTATGATTCATTCAGATATGACACAAAGTATCTTTAAACTAGATCTTGATTATGGTGCTTTAGACTTTGTCAGTTTTTCAGGACATAAACTCGGATCGATGGTTGGTATTGGTGGCTTAATTACCCTTTCCAACCAGGCGCTATTACCGCAAATTCACGGGGGAAAAAGTTACCATCCCAGCCGTGCTGGTACTGTCCCTTATGAAGCAATTTTGAGTTTAAGATTTGCTTTAGAAGAACCATTACAGCCCTTTAGTGATGCCTTTATAAAATCATTAGAAAAGACACCGGGTGTCTTATTGAATCGTTTTGCTCATTGCAGCCCTTATATTCTTAATATCAGTGTACTCAAACATCACCGGCAAGCCAGTTTAGCCTTACTTGCACAACATAATATTTGTGTTTCTTTAGGCAGTGCTTGTAGTCGACAAGCGCAATCAAGAAATGTCGCTTTATTATTCAATGAACAGCGCGCTAAAAATGCGGTGCGCATCAGTTTTAATGAATATCATCAAAAACAATATCATTTACTTAAACAATACTTAAAGGAGTTGGCAAGATGAACTGTGTATGGATTAGTGCCATGGGCTGTATGTCATGTATTGTCATGCATGATGAGATCGAAGCGATTTTAAATAAGTATCAAATTGACTATCAAGCGTTGGATGCTGATTTTGATGATTTAAGTGGCTTTGATTTTAAAAATGACTATCCCGTCTTATTGTTTTATGAAAACGAAACAAAAATCAAAGAATTTAACGGGGAGTTTGCCCTTTCTGCACTTGAAGATTTCTTAAAGGTGGCAAGACAATGAAAAAATTTTTGTTCTTACTTGTTTTATGCGTCAGTTTTTTAATACCACAATCAATTACCGCCAACGAAGCTGATATTATCTTTTACTATTCACAAAACTGTCCTCATTGTGAAAAACAAGCAGCTTGGTTGAATGAATTGGAAGCAGACTATACCATTGCTTATCGCGATATCCAGCACTATGAAAAAGACTTTAATCAAGCCCTTGAGACTTATGATATTGCGATTCCCATGACCCCGCTGATGATTTTTGAGGGCAAAGCTTATAGTGGTTATATGGATAAAGCGGATTTTCTATCTGGTAGCGCACCACAAAACGGTTGTGCAATTGATGTCCCTTGCCAAACCCCTTGGTATGAAAAATCACCCTTGATTATTGTGGCCATGGTATTTGGCCTACTCGATGGTTTTAATCCTTGTGCGATGTGGGTTTTAATTATTATGATTACCTTTCTTTTAAGGGTACAAGATCAAAAACGATTAAAAATCTTAGGCTTTACTTTTATCTTCACAACAGCACTGATTTATTATCTGATCCTTAATTCTTGGTTAAAAGTAAGTCCCTTATTAGCACGACTGCCCTTCTTTACCAAAGGAATTGCTGTGATAATTTTATTATTTGCTGTCCATTCTCTTATTAAACTTTATCGCCAAAAAGGCTGTGAAATATCACAATCACGCTTGCGTAAAACGACCATTCGTTCATTAAGTAAGATCAGTCAACATCAATCCTTAATCTTAGCAATTGGAATGGTAATTGTCCTGGCGACCTTAGTGAACTTAATTGAATTGGCTTGTTCTTTAGGTTTTCCGATTACTTTTATTGAAATCCTCAAAGTGAACCAGGTCAATCAAGTATTCTATCAGGCTTATCTGTTAATTTATGTCGCCTTTTTTATCCTTGATGATGTCTTGGTCTTACTTTTTGCTTTGAAAAATAAAAAACTAAAGGCTTTGGGACAAAAACACAAAAAGAAGATCCAAATGGTCTCTTCTTTAATGTTAATTGTGCTGGCTCTTATTTTACTTTATGATCCCAGTTTACTGAGTTTTTAAACAGCCTTAGGGCTGTTTTTTATTTGCTTAACAATAAATTGATGGGCTAAGTTAATCCAGGTATGAATATGATGATCTTCAGTCTCGCTTGTAAGGGTTGCACTGGCATAACCATGATCGCCTTGATCAAAGATATGCAATTCCCATGACACACCCTGTTGATTTAAAGCACTGATGTAATCAAGTGCTTGCGTCACTGGGATCAGTGCATCTTGACGGGTGTGCCAAACAAAACTTGGTGGGGTATCTTTGGTTACCAGTTGAGTGGGACTGCTTTCTCTTAATAAGTTTTCACTGGGTGTTTTCGTACCTAAAGTAATTAAACTCATCATTTCAAGCAAATCTTTATTTGTTTCTAAATCATAGTAGGCACTATTATCCATATAGCCATAGCCAATAATTTGGGCAAAAGGTCTCAATTTTTCTGGCTTCACTGCTAGCTTTTCGTAAAGCCAAGGTCGATGCCAATGACTCCCTAGCAAACTGACAAGATTGGCACCCGCTGAAAAACCCATGGTGATAATATGATCAGTATCAATATGATATTTTTCACTGTTGTCATGCAAAAACATCATCGCCTGGGCAAGTTCAATTAAAGGCGTGGGAAATTGTGCTGGTTGGGTAGTTTGTAGTGGAACCATCGATGCTAAGTCTTGTTTAGATTGTTCAAAATCCAAACCTTCTTCTTGCATGCGTTTATTACTGATTGTGGAATAATGGAGTACGAAAACATGGTAGCCCTTCGCTAAAAACTGATAAGCAACCGGAGCGGCTTCACGTCTTGAGGTATAAAGATAAGCGCCCCCAGGACATAATAAGATGGTGGGTATTTTTTCCTGATATCGATACTGATGAAGATAGGGTTCAAGATAAGCATAGTGATCGCCAATTTTAATTTTTTTCATAAAACGCCTCCTTATTCCTTAATTATAGCACTTTAACAAAAAAGCATAAAAAAAGACCTTACAGTTAAATGTAAGGTCTGAGCTTCTTAATGCTCGTTAGGATCATCAAGTGCATCTTGATGGGTTTTGTGAACTGTACCTGGGACATGATCTGGTCCGGCATAAATTGTATAAAGTTTAAGCGGTTCATCCCCGGTGTTGGTTACATTATGCCATGTATCAGCTGGCACAAATATGGCAGAGCCATCTTTAACTTCTTCTTTAAAACTTAAATCATCTTCACTTGGCCCCATTTCACATAGGCCAACACCTGCTTCAATACGCAAGAATTGGTCGATGCCCTCATGGATTTCTAATCCAATATCATCGCCAGGTTGGATGGTCATTAATGTTGCTTGTAATTTGCTACCTGTCCAAATAGTTGTACGGTAATTCTCATTTTCCAATGTCATCGCTTCAATATCTTCGACCACTGGTTTTTTGCCTCGATCTGAAAAATCAAACATTATATACATCCTCCTTATATCTTAATGATAACAGTTATCATTTCAGCCTACAAGTAAAGTGTTTCTTATTTTAAATTATTTTTATTTGAAAAGAAGCCATCACATCCAGTGCATTTTGATGGAGCTTTTCACTGACACCTGCACTGCATTGACTATTCACAGCAATCTCTACTTCTGGAAAAGTATTCTTTAATAAAACTGCTGTATTGATAACACAAATATCCGTACAAATACCAAATAATTCAATGCGTTTATAGCCTTCATTAAGTTTCTTTTCAACAACATCCATCATGGGAATTGAACCGAAAGTTGATTTTTCAATCACGGTTGCATCAGTAACAAATTCTTGCAGTTCACTGATAATTTCCCAACCTTTTGTACCCTTAATACAATGATAGATCGGTAAGTTTTTCCCTTCTTGGGTTTGCATATAGGTTTCCCTATCATGAGTATCTTGGGTAAAAATGATTGCCTCATCACGCGCTTGTGCTACTTTTGCTCTTGCTACCATATTTTTTACGCGTGCTTGGGCATTTTCCCCTGGTAATGCGCCCCTTACAAAATCTTCTTGGACATCCACAATACATAATAATGTTTTCATACATTCACTCCTTAGTTTCTAAACCTATTATACCATATGTCTTGACACATGATGTACAGTTGTTTATTTGCCCCTTGATAATTATGATATGATGGAATAAAGGAGATTCTTTATGAAAAATAAACTCAATAATTTAGTCACTCAAACCCAAGAAAGCTTTACACTTTCAATTGTCCCTGTTTTATTTTTTGAACTTGTGTTTAATGTGTCATTATTATTATTAATTAAACCTGCATTTAAAGCATTTATAAAATTACTTTTGATGCTTTCTGGTAAAACCATTCTTTTAAATGAAGAGATCAAGAACTATATTTTTAGTGGTGTGGGATTTGTCAGTTTGCTTTTAATCTTTTTTATCGCTGTCATCATCATCTTTTACGAGTTTGCGGTTATTTTTAAATTAATCGATGCCAGTCAACAAAAAGAGACAGCCTCTTTAAAGCAAATTTTAAAAGAAGCTTTTTCATCCCTTCGCCTTCTCTTTGACCCTCGTTTTTTAATACTTGGCTTTTATTTTATTTTATTGATTCCTATTTTAAGTATGGGGGTAAACTCCTCACTCATTCCCCAACTCATTATCCCCAACTTTATTACTGATGAAATTTATAAGTATCCTGGTGGTAATGCCTTGATCATTATCTTGTCTTTAATAGCCATGATGCTTTTTGTCCGCTTCTTATTCAGCTTACCGTTTATGATTTTAGATAATTATTCAATTAAAGAAGCGAGTAAAGCCAGTAAAAAAGTAACGAAAGGTAAAATCTATCAATACTCAGCGATCATATTCCTCATCATAATGGCATGGTCTGGCTTAGCGATGCTACCCTATTACCTGTCGCGACAATTCACCTCGTTGATAAGCAGTGTTCTTGCGCTTGGTTTTACAGCAATATACTTCTTCTTGACCTTATCATTGAGTCCTTTTATTCTTAATTTTATCTATGTTATCTATCAAAAAGATAAGCAAACCCGCAAAAATAAAAAAACATTATTTAATTTCGCAACCATCAAAAAGCAAAGCATACATTATAGTAAAGCTTTAAAAAGAGATGGCATTAAATATCGGTGGCCCTTATTATTTTTAGGGGTCTTACTGTTACTGAACACCCTCCCCTTAAGTCATGATGGGATTGACTATGTCCCCAGCCAAGAACCGTTGGTGATTGGTCATCGCGGTAGTTTATTGGGTGTTGAAAATACCGTTGAAGCGGTGAATGCCGCCAGTGATATGGGCGCACATTATGCGGAAATTGATATTCTTTTAAGTAAAGATCATGTTCCGATGGTCATTCATGATAATAACCTTACTCGATTAACAAAAAAGAACTTAAGAATTGCGAATATGACCAGTGAAGAAATTCAAAATCTGACCATTAAATCGCACGGTTATGAAGGTCAGATTATTCCCTTAGAACGTTTTGTTCAAGAAATTGATCCTAATATAAGTCTTTTGATTGAATTGAAAAGTCATGGTAAGGAAAGTGAAAGCATTGCTGAACAAATGATGTTGGCTTTAGAAGGTGTCAACCCAGAGCGATATCTATATCAAACAGCAGAGTTTGATTTACTTTTAGAAATGAAGGAAAAGTATCCCCGACTTGATTTGGGTTATATTATTATTGGAAAAGTGGGCTGGCTAAGTAGTGATGTGATTGCGAGTATTCCCGCTGATTTTCTCGTCTTTGAAGAATCACTCATCTCGCAAAGACTCATCGATAATGTGCACCGAAATAATAAAGCCGTTTTCGCTTGGACCATTAATCAAAAAGAAACGGTCGCTGAATTTTATCAACTGGGAGTGGATGGGATTATCAGTGATTATCCCGACATGGTTAAAGCAATTCAAGCTGAATTTATCAAATAAAAATGACCCTTTAAAGGGTCATTTTTATTGTAAATGGACGGTAATTTTAAGTAATTCTCTTTTACTACCAATTCTTACTGGGATACCCCAATTGCCCACACCTGAACTGACAATATGTTCTAAATTACCAATTTGATGATGACCATAAATCGTTTGTTTAAAAAAGGTCATGGTTAAAGGTTCAATATATTTCATTGGGAAAAACTGACCACTGTGAGTATGACCGGAAAGTTGTAAATCTACTTGAGGTAAAATGGCACTTTCTTTATAGCTGGGACGATGGTCTAAAACAATAATCGGCAAATCTTTTGTCGTTTGCCCCAACAATGTTTCTAACGCAATGGGATCACCTTCTGGATCTTTGCGCCCAATAATATAGAATAAATCTTCTATTTCGATTATTTCATCTTGTAAAGTAGTGATTCCAGCTTGCGCTAAGAAAGCCAGCTCTTCATCAATATTATCTTGTCCACTTTTATATTCATGATTTCCTTCAATCGCCACGATACCCAAAGGTGTATCGATACGGGCAAGGGCTTGACTGACGATTTTTTTACTGGCTAAACTGGTGCCCTCATCAAAGAAGTCTCCGCCTAAAAGTAAGATATCGCCCTCCATTTTTTCAATCGTTTCCACCAATAAATCTAAATTATCACGATTGACTGACGTTCCAAAATGCGCATCTGAAACGTAAACAATCTCTAATTTTTCTAAACTACTTTCTTTTTGGGGTACGGTAATTTCATAATTTTTAATCACCACTTTTTGGGCGTTATGCATACCATAAAGGGCAATACCACTGGCGATCAGAAAGATTAAAAAGCCCCCATAGAATAAAGTACCACCAAACACGCGTAAGCGTAATGGATAAGCAATGTGTCGACTGCTGAGATTAACCACATCATGAATGAGATAAAAAATAAATGAATAATGTAGTATTGTAAGATAGAAAGCCGCAACATATGATAAAGGCTTTGCATGGGGAATTTCTGCTTTTCCATTAAAGAAAAGGTAAAAGTAATATAAGGTTAATAACACCAGGATCACTTGAATCACTAAATATGTCGATACCTTCAAAAGCCGCAACGAAACAAAAGGAATCGACCAATAGCGATTCCAGATATAAAGATTCATTAAGAATATATAAAGAAAAACACTTAACCAACCTAAGGTGAGTACTTTCATGTCAATCACTTCCTCTTGTTATTATATCATGATTTTAAACGACATTTGAGTGGCAATGCATTTTGAATGGCTAGAAGACTGGCGTTCACTTCTGCGCCTAAGACAATCAAAATACTACTGATATAAAGCCACACTAAGAGAATGATGATGCCTCCGATACTGCCATAAGTTTTAGTATAATTACCAAATTGATTAATATAATATGAAAAAAAGTTTGAAAAGATAATAATTCCTACTGCAGTGAAAATACTCCCCCACAAGGTACTCTTCCAAGGAATTGAAACACCTTTTTTTGCGGAAGGGGCAATTTTGTAAAGCAACGACAAAATAAGAACCATAAAAACTAAAGGAACTAAGATTCTTAAAAAGCGCCACAGTAAAAGTAAGCCTGAACTGGGATTTTTAAACAAACTATTAAAGATGGTTTCCCCAAAGACTAAGACCGATAAAGAGACCATCAAGACTAAAAACAAACCCATAGTAAAGACAATCGCCAACAATCTCAATTGAATAAAGGGTCTGCCTTCTTCTAAATCATAGGCTCGGTTCACAGCTTTAAAAATAGCCATCACGCCATTAGAAGCCGACCAAATTGCACCTAAAGCACCGACAGATAATAAAGCTAAGTTAGAATTACCAACAATATCGGTAATCAAATCATATAAAAGTTTTTGTGACTCCGCTGGTAAAACACTGAGCAATTGGCTGAGCACTTCAACATCGGCTAAAGGTGTAAATTGGAGTAAGTTTAAAAAGAAAATCAAAAAAGGAAACAGTGATAAAATTAAATAATAAGTGAGTTGCGCTCCAATTTCTGACACGCGATCATCATTATAACGAAAAATGAGTTCTTCAATAAAGATAAACCAAGTTTTATTTTTTTGAGCTTGCAACCATTTTTTCATCATTTACCTCCTTGTCTTTAAACTCTTTAAAATAATAAGAATCTAAAAGATATGTTTCTTGATGTGTTTGTGCGAGTTCATATAAAATGGCTTTCACTTCAACTAAAGGCATCTTTTCCGCTCTAAAAGCCTCAAGCGCTTTAAAGAAACGCGCTTTCGTTTTGTGATCTGCCGTCTTTTTAAAGTAACCCCAGACATGCTCTAAAGCATTAATTTCATTTTTAATTGAAAGTGCTTGATCTTTTAAAGCAGCAATTTTTTCGTTAAAAATGGCTGGATCGACCACTTGATTATCTTTAAACAGTGCTCTTATCTCACGATAGGCTTGATGTGATTTTCCCATCACCCAGTATTTATAACGCGCCCACTCTTGTTCTAATTCTTTTTGTGTCATAAAATCTCCCCCTTCATCCTATCGTAGCAGTTCTGGTTTAGATAACATTAATAATGCATTTAAATAGTAAACCGTATCATGGGCTTGCACATCAATAAAGCGTCCCAGTACTTTTTGATCAATATAACGCATATCAATTAAGATGATTCTTTTAAAGCCCTGCGTCAAATAGGGCGCAAGACTGCTGGCATAAGAATCCCGTATGAGATACAGGGTTGCATCACTTTGTGGATCAAAATCAACATGCCTCAAAGAAAGTAAGGCTTGCGGTCCTGCTAAATAAAGATTATAAGGATCAAGCTGGTCAAGTGCTTGGGTATCATAAAGTGCTAAGGGCTTTTGACTGACAAGGTCTATTAGCTCATAATCAGCTAATTCTGGCCAGGTTTGGTAAATCAAAGCATCTTGTATTTTTTTACTGGCCAAAGCGCGCCCATCACTGCCCACAAAATAGCCCAGTTCATGCGCTGTAAAAGTTGGTTTTATCACTGCTTGAGACATTTGTTGGAGCATGTCAAAGGCTAAAGGCGCAATCTTTTCATGACGCCAATGTAAGTCACTTCGATAAAAATGATCGCGTGTCAGTTTATCATCCAGTTTAATTTCCTGGGAAAATGAGCCCATCACTTGCTGATAATCAGCTAAGACAGACAAATCAAACTGAGGCAACTTGGCGCTACTATAAAAGTCTTTGTTGGGAATATAGGAATAGTATTGTTTTGCTGCCTTTTGAAAATATTGTTCATGTAGGTTTTGATAATAAAGGGCACTTTGTTTAAAAGGCTTCGCCTGATTCATGGCAAAAAGACTAAAAATATAATCATCTTCAATAAAACGCTCATTCACCACCGTTTGCCCTAAGAGGGTGTGTTTAAACTGATATTGTAAGTGTTTTAAATCATCACGAAAAATAAAATGATCTTGTAAGGCTTGCTCTAACTGACGTAAATAATCACCACTTTCAAGATCTTGAAACGTCAGTTTGGGGTAAGGATATAATTTACGCCGTTCTGTTTGCGAAACCGTTTCTTCACGGGTAAAGTAAAACCCCATAGCGCCCAAAATTAAGATTAAGGTAAACACAAGACTGAGGATATATTTTTTCATAAGCCCTCCTAAAATCTAAAATAGAGAAATGGATTATACGATTCATTTACAAGCGATGCCGTACTTAAAAGCATCACACCGATAACAAATAAAACATTGATGAGCGTCTTTACTTTTTCTGATTTGATTTGTAAATATGTATTTTTCACAAGCGGGGTAGCCAGTATTAACGAAAAAAGCACCAAGCGTAAATGATTGCGCCACATAAAGCGTGTTTGAACGTCCCTTAAATTAAAGGCCCAGGGATTAAGCATGATTTTAATTTGTTGTAAGCCTTGCGCTAAGGAATCGTTTTTAAATATCACAAAGCTTAAGACAATGAAAATAAATGTTAAAGTGATATTCACGTATTTAAAGCGTGTGACGTCCTTTTTACCAATCACTTTCTCAAGCACAATCATCACCCACATCAAAAAGCCCCACACAATAAAATTAAAGGCTGCGCCATGCCATAATCCAGTTAAAAACCAAACTACAGCTAAATTAAAGATTAAGCGCTTTAGGGAAACACGATTGCCGCCTAAGGGAATATAAATATATTTTTTAAACCAAACCCCTAGAGAAATATGCCAACGACGCCAAAAATCACTGACGCTTGTCGCCATAAAGGGATAATTAAAGTTTTCTAAAAATTGAATGCCAAACATTTGTCCCATCCCAATAGCCATATCGGAATAGCCTGAAAAATCAAAATAAAGTTGCAAGGTAAACGTCAGCGCACTTAACCAATACAAACCCCCGGTAGTACCCGTGATTGCTTGATTAATTTGGCCCAAGGCATTAGCTAAAAGTACTTTTTTACCCAAACCCAAGACAAATCGTAAGATGCCACTTTCTATCATTGTGAGGGAATTATGCTTAATTTGAACATCCTCTTGCACATCTTGATAGCGGACAATCGGCCCCGCAATTAATTGCGGGAAAAAGGTTAAGTAGGCAAAATAATTAATGAGATTCCGTTCTGCTTGTACATCTTCACGATAGACATCAATCACATAGCTGCTGGCTTGGAAAATATAGAAACTGATGCCTAAAGGTAAGGCAATCTTTTTTAAGTTAAAATTAGTCTTAAACAGTGTATTAACACTTAAAATAAAAAAGTCAAAATATTTAAAATAAAATAACAAGGCAAATAAAGCGATTAAAGTTAAAACAAAAACCAAGTGCTTTTGACCTGGTTTTAATTTTGCTTGTAAGACGCCATAAAAATAACTTAAGCTGGCAACGGTTATAAGTAGATATAAGGCGTTTGGTTCGCCAAGATAGAAAAAAAGCAAACTAAAAAGGACGATAACGCTGTTTTTAAATTTTATGGGTGCTCCGTGATAGACCAGCAAACTCAGGGGTAAAAAGAAATAAAGAAAGGTAATGCTTGAAAATAACATAGCCGGCTCCTTATGGTAATCGTTTAAATGTTTCTATAATTTTGGTAGCTTCTTTTTGTTCGCCCATAATCACTAAGACAAGATCATCATTCGCTAAAGAGACTACTGTTTCCGCAGTCACACAAATCCACTTATTCGGATTGACACTTTTACTGATGTCTTGCGCTAATTTTTTTGCTTGCCCAGCATCTTCAGCACGTAAAAGCATTAAGCTATAAGCTGAGGTACTGATGCCACTTTCAGAAATCTTTGCTTCTTTAAAATCGTAAGTACCCCCAAAATAAGCTTCTTGACTTGTTTTATCTTCAGGCTTGAGGGTTGTAATCAGATGAAAATTACCAATCGCTTCTAAAAACTCTGGATCAAGATCACTTTCCGTATACAATCCCATGATAATAGCTTCTAAATCTGATTGGGTAGTAAGCGCTGCGAAATCTTGATTGATAATGGGTGTTTCTACTCCAGGTTGAACAACCTCTGTGTTCTCTTCATCGGGGTGCGATACTTCTGGCTGATTGTCGTTACCTTTGTTCCCACAGGCAGTGAGTAACAATAAGAAAGCTAAAATACTCAATAATTTTTTCTTTGTATTTTTCATAAGGGTCTCCTTTATTCTATATTTTTATTCTACCATAATTCGCAAACGAAGATGCTTTATTCTATTACAAAAATAAGTCAAGAAAAAAGACAAGGTTCCCTTGTCTTAAATAATCTTAGAAACGCTACTGATATCCTCAATTTTAAAAATTATTTGCTTTCTTTTAGCGTCTTTCCCTGTTTCAAGTGCCACCCAATGATCTTCTACATGGGTAATTTTACCACTACATTTATCTGAATATTTTGAGATGAGTGCAAAATTATTAAAACTTAAAACACATGGATTTCCTAACTGCTCTTCTAATAGCTTCCTAAGTTCTAAACGTTCTTTTGTCTTGGCTTCAGCTTTTAAAATTTGATCTTTTTGATAGTTTGGATCTTTGCTTTTATAGGCTTCCACCAAACTTTCAATACTCGAGTACAAAAGCAACACAATCATAAATACCCAAAACATCTAAATCACATCACTTTCTATACTGAGTATGTTCTTTAAAAAGATTAACTTCTCCACGGTTTGTTTTCTCTCTTGGACTAAGATACGCATACTGCGCTCATTCACAGCCACAAGTTCACAGTTTTTATATGATGATTCACCAAACATGTGCACTTCATCCGCATCATAGGTCAAATGAACCGTTACCTTTTTGTGTAATAACGACTGCAAGAGTGGACTGATTGCTTGACTTTCTGTCACTTTACGCCCCACTAATTCATCAAGACTGACACTAAATAAATCGGCAAGCTCAAGGGCTTTTTCTAAGCTGGGTGATGCGCTGCCAGTTTCCCAGTTGGAAATGGTTTGTCGCGACACCTGTAATTTATCGGCCATTTCTTCTTGAGTTAAGCCACTGCTTTTTCTCAACTTGTAAAGCTTGTTATTAAAGTTCATATACTTTCCTCCTGCCACAATCGTAAAGCCATCACTGCCTTTATTCTAGCAAATGTCTTTATAAATTGCGCAAATTTTCTTAACATCGATAAAAAAACACTGTTTTCACAGTGTTTCCTTATCAATTTCTGCTAAAGTACCATCGGTCATTTCATAGACACGATCACAATAAGATAAAATTCTTAAGTCATGAGTTACCATCACAATGCTGGTTTTTTCTTCCTTAGCGATTTTCTGTAATAACTTCACCACATCAAATGCTTTTTCTGTATCTAAACTTGCCGTGGGTTCATCGGCTAAGATCACTTTGGGTTTGAGTAATAAGGCCAAGCCAATGGCGGCCCGTTGTCTTTCCCCTCCAGATACATTTTCTGGGTATTTATCTTTGACTTTTTTGATCGTCAATTTTTCTAATAAGGCTTCGATGCGCGCATCGGCATTTTTTAATTGCGCTTGTTTAGCTTTGAGTTCAAATTGTTCTTTAATTGTGAGATAAGGTACGAGGTTAGATGCCTGTAAAACAAAACCAAGCGTGTGGAAACGTAAATCTGAGATGGCTTTCTCACTTAAGTGACTGATATCTTGTCCACCGATTAAAACTGTACCTGTGGTGGGTGTTTGTAGAGCACCCATAATCGTTAATAAAGTTGATTTTCCTGAACCACTGGGCCCGACGATGGCACTAAACTCTGCTTCATTTATTTGTAAAGTTGTTGGATGTAAGACGGTCACATCTTTACTCCCGTCATTAAAATCTTTGCTTACTTTTTTAAGTTCTATCATAAGTGACTCCTTTCCTAAATTGAATCCAAGGGATCAATTTTTAAGATACTCAAGGCTGAAAATAGTGCGCCAACCAGTGAACTGATAATAATAAATAAAGTCACTGCAAGATATAAGAAAGCATTAATGGCGACAGGTACAGATGGGGGTAAAAAGACTAACGTAAGTTGGGTTAAGACAAAGCCTAACGCAACACCCAAAGTGACCACAATGAATGTTTGCATCATCACCGAGTTCATAATGTAGCCGTTTTTATACCCTTGAATCTTTAAGACCCCAAAGATTGCTTTCTTTTGCATGGTTAAGATATACATAAAAATACCAATAATGATGGTTGCCACCAGTGACAAGGAGATAATCATTAATGAGAACGTTAAAACTTGGGCCTTGTAGCCTGGTAAATTATTAATGAAACTATCGATATCGTAATATTTATAGTCTGTATCTGTGAGTTTGAAATCTTCATTAAAATTAACCAATGCTGAAATAACTTCAGCTGGATGTTGGCTATCATCAAATTTGTATTGGAGATAGGCCACCGGTACCGTATTAAAGTTAGCATCTTCACTTAAACCCACAATCGTATACGTTTTATCTGTATTGGTAAGTTTTATTTTATCATTAAGCGCGAGATCAACTTTGTCTAAAATCGTTTGTGAGAGGATGATCTCATCCTCATTTTCAATCTGACGACCTTGGGTGATAGGCGCCATCAACCTGCCTTCTGTTTCAATATGCATAACCACGAAGTTAATCGGCGTTTCTTCTTGCGTATCTTTATCTAAATACGCCACCGCATTTTCTAATTTTAAGACTTCTAAATCATCCGCCCAATCAGCTTCAGGGCGACGGTAAAATGAGCTCAGCACATTACCATTGGCGTCTTTGGATAAGACAACCCCTTCTGCATCCCACAAATCGATCGCTGTTTTATTGATTTGCGCTAAACCATAGGCTAAAGAGGAAAGGAAAAAGACTAAATAAGCGATTAAAGCTGTGGTTAAGATAATCATCGTAAACCGGGTCTTTTCTTTCTTCATTTCTTTTAAAGCTAAAAACATACTACCCCTTCTTTCTTATATTTCACTTTTCCCAATAAAAAAGTGAATGAGTAAAAAAGCAAGTGTCACTTGCCTCATCTTTCCACACTGTTGTTGTGCGGAAGCCCATTCACATAAGATTCTTATGTTATTAAGATGATAAAACTATTGTAGCGAAATAAGAAAACCTTTTCTATTCATATGATTTATTTTCTTAAGATTTTTTCCAAGGTTTTCCCCTTAGCAAGTTCATCGACTAGTTTATCTAAGTAACGAATTTCTTGCATTATGGGCTCTTGAATGCTTTCAACCCTTACCCCACAGATGACACCGGTAATTGCTTTTCGCTTGGGATTGAGTTTAGGGGCATTTTCAAAAAAGCTTTTAAAGTCTAATGTCATGACGCTTTGAAAATCCTCTTTCTCATAGCCAGTAAGCCAAGTAATAATGTGATCTAATTCAGCTTGGGTGCGATTTTTCTTTTCTACTTTATTCAGATAATGGGGATAGACTTGATCTACGCGCATTGCATATATTTTGGGTTCTGTCATGTTTTCACGTCCTTACTTTTATTGTAACAGTTCTTCGCAAAAGAAAAGAGCTTTTTGCCAGCCCTTTTCTCTATAAGGAGTATTACCGATTTTCATGTCCATTGTTTGAGTTCTTCAGTGGTTGCTAAGACATAATGACTGCCCGAGATATGGTGACGCTCCCCTTTGGTATAATCAATACCACTTGTTTCATAATCATAATTAAGTGCTTTACGATTACGTTCAATGATGGGATTGGGCAAAGGAATCGCACTGAGTAATGATTTTGTATAAGGGTGAATGGGATTAGAGAATATCTCTTCCGTTGTGCCTGTTTCTACAAGATGACCCAGATGTAAGACACCAATACGATCTGAGATATATTTAACCATACTGAGATCATGAGCAATAAAAAGAAAAGCGGTATTCGTTTCTTTTTGGATCTCTTTCATGAGATTCACAACTTGGGCTTGAATGGAAACATCCAGTGCCGAAATCGCTTCATCAGCGATGATAAGATCAGGATTCATAATTAAGGCGCGCGCAATGCCGATCCGTTGCCTTTGCCCACCGGAAAACTGATGGGGAAAGCGCATTGCATGCTCTTTGGCAAGGCCAACCCGTTCTAAGATTTCATAAACTTTTGCTTCGCGTTCTTTTTTGTTTGTGTATAGGCCATGAATATCTAAGCCCTGGGCGATAATATCCATCACTTTTTTGCGCGGATTTAATGAGGCCATGGGATCTTGGAAAATCATTTGCATTTTCGTTCGTAAGTTTTTTTCTGCTTCACGATTTAACTTGCCGGAAATTTCTTGGCCATTAAAGCGAATGGTGCCTGATGTGGGTTCATACAGTCTGATGATACTTCTGCCAGTGGTGGATTTACCACTGCCCGATTCACCGACAAGACTATAGGTTTCCCCTGGATAAATTTCAAAACTTATCCCATCAACGGCTTTCACTGTATATTTTTTATTAATTTTAAAATGTTGTTTGAGATCAACTACTTCTAGAATTGCTTGGGACATCAAGACCCGCCTCCTTTCGCATTTTTATAATGCGTTGTTCTAATGAATGGGGACGTGCTACATTGGGGGCTAATTCATGACACAACCATGAGGCAACCCGATGGGAGCCACCCACATCAAATAAAGGTGGCTCAAGCCGAAAGTCAATATTTAAAGCATATTCATTTCTCGGGGCAAAGGCATCGCCTTGCAACTTTTGAATGGTCGTGGGTGGACTGCCAGGAATGGCATAAAGGCTTTCATCTACAGTATCCAAATCAGGCATGGCTGATAATAAACCCCAAGTATAAGGGTGGCGTGGATCATAGAAAACTTCATTAATCGCTCCTTTTTCGACAATCTTCCCTGCATACATGACCGCAACATAATCTGCTACTTTAGCGACCACTCCTAAATCATGAGTAATATAGATAACAGAAATATGACGCTCTTTTTGCACATCTTGAATCAATTCTAAAATCTTAGCTTGAATTGTGACATCAAGGGCGGTGGTGGGTTCATCACAAATTAAGACATCCGGTTCACAACTTAAAGCAATTGCGATCACGACTCTTTGGCGCATCCCGCCTGAAAGTTGGTGCGGATAATGCTTCATGCGTTTTTCCGCATCCACAATGCCGACCCTTTCTAAAAGGGCGACACTTTTTTCATAAGCAACCTTTTTACTATAGCCCCAATGATAAATCATTGCTTCCATGACTTGCTTGCCAATACTCATCGTCGGATTGAGTGAAGTCATGGGATCTTGAAATACCATGGCAATTCTTTGACCTCTAATATCGCGACTCAAATCTTTTGAACTCATTTGTAGTAAATCGACTTCTTTATGAACACCTTGATCTTCATAGGAATAGACGATACTGCCTTCATTTAAA
>DATBUC010000174.1:0-6816 GCA_036516515.1 Erysipelothrix sp.
GTCATTTTGGCCGTGCATCATTATTTTGATATGACAAATGATACGATATTATTTGATCAAAAAAGGCAAAGTGTCGTCCATGATCTTTTAATGCAAAGTGAATCAAGTGATAAAGATGATCTTCATGGTGCATTGGCTCAAGCACTCGCTATTGCGAAGACCCGTCGTGGCAAAACGATTGTATTAATGAATGATCATGCTTTTAATCGTGGCGAAACTTATGAAGCTTTAGTCGAAATTGCTAAGGAAAAACCAAATCTTTTGATTATTTTAATTGATGAGCAGGAATCACTTTTACGGCATATTACTTCTGTGGATGTCTTAATTAAAAATATCAGGATCTCTAAAGCGTATACAAATTTTAAAACTGATATGAAGCAAGCACTTGATAATCCTGTCAGTCGTCCTTTACTGGGAACTTTAACTTGGATTCGCGATCAAGTTAAAGAGACCGTTTTAGAACCGTCTATTTTTACGCAATTTGGCATCAATTATCATGGGCCCATTGATGGTCAAAATCTTAAAGAAGTCATGAAAATTTTTGCTTTGGCTCAATCCTTCACAGGAACCCATGTTATTCATGTACAAACCCGCTTAAAGGGGAGTAAAAAGAGAAAAATTGAATTTCCTAAATATAAAACTGATCAAGCAAAACCTGAAGGTTACTTAAGTACCTTAGAACATTTAGATCGTTATCTATTAAAAGAAGATGCTAAAAATCTGGTGGTGCTATCTGATGGTCTCAGTCTATCAGAACATCTGTTACACTTTTCCCAAGCCAAACCAAAACAGTACTATACAGTCAGTGGCTCAAGTTTTGCTTTAGTAGATATGGCTTATGGTTTTGCTAAAGAAAACAAGGAAGTCTTAATGCTGATTTCAGCTAAACGTTTTGCTCATGTTGCGGTAAAACTTCAGCGTTACTTTGATCAAAGTGAGCATGTGACAGTCATCGTTTATGAAGCAGGCTTAAGCCGCTATGATCGTCAAGTACACGCGGCAGTCTATGATATGAATGCTTACCTTAATTTTAAATCTTCTGTCTATATGGCCAAAAATGCGCAAGATTTATTACAATTATTAGGACAAAAAGATAATGCTTTCAAAATTATTAGAGTGGCCCATTTACTGGAACCTAAAAAAGAACAATCTTTATTTCCTACGCAAGTTTGGCAAGAAATTAAGCCAATTGATCATAACAGTAAGGCTGTCATCTTAAGTTTTGGTCCTCAAGTAGAGGCATTGGCCTCAAAAATAAATATCAATGACTTACCTTATGGTCTGGTTGAAACACAAACAATCAACCAAATTGATGAAACAATAATGCAGAAAATTATCTTCTATCGCTTGCCGATTTATATTTATAATATTGAAGGAGATTTTGATATCTTATCAAATCATATCAAAAGTTATCTCTTTGATAAAAATATCTGGGTTCCCCTTACAAGCATGACCTTGGCAGGCGTTGATTATAAACTCAGTAGTAAAGAATTAAAAAATAAATATCATTTGCATTTAGACGATTTCTTTAAGCTGATTAAGGAGGCTTAACATGTTATTGCATTTACTGGTAGAAAACTATATTCTCATTGAAAAAATATCCGTCGATTTTCACGACGGTTTTAGTGTTTTTACTGGTGAAACAGGGGCAGGTAAATCACTCTTAATTGAATCATTAAATTTTGTTTCAGGGGCTAGAAGCAGTGCTTCTGTCGTCGCTGAATATGGTGAAGAAGCTAAAGTACAAGCGGTTTTTGCTATCGCTGAGCATCAGCCTGTCATTAACTTTTTAAAAGCACATGATCTTTATCAAGAAGATAATTTGATTTTTACGCGCACCATGAATACGCAAGGGCGCTCTACCATGCGGATCAATGGCTATCATACTAACTTAGCCACTGCAAAAGCGTGTATGGCACTGATATTAGATATTCATTCACAACATGAAACGCAATATCTACTCAGTCAAAAAAATCATCGCTTCTTACTGGACCAATTTATACCTGAGCAAGACTTATTAATCGATTATCAGGCAAGTTTTAAAGCTTATCAAGATAAATTAAAGCAAAAAGAATTATTGCAAGATAAAGTACTTGATCCTGAAAAAATAGAATTTACACGCTTTGTATTAAAAGAAATCGAAGCACTCAAACCTAATAAAGAGGAATATGAAGCCTTAGAAGAACGCCTGCAATTTTTAGAAAATTATGAGAAAAACAGACGCCTTTATTTGGAAATAGAACAAGGTTTAAGTCAAGCTCAAAACTTATTGTACGAAAGTCAAAATTTACTAGAAAAACTAGATGAAGCAGATAAACTGGAGACTTTTAATAATATTTATTTTGAATTAGAATCATTTGTGGAAGTATTTAATGATCTTAATCAAGGGGATGACTTTGATGAAGCTGAATTTGATCAATTAAACCTACGTATGTTGGCTTACCAAAAAGCATTTAGAAAATATGGTGACATCGATGATTTACTCGAAAAACAAAAGCACTTGCAAAAAGAGTTAGATGAACTGGAAAACCATGAATTATACTTAAAAGATTTGGAAAAGGAGATAGACCGTCTTTATAATGAGGCACAAAAGAAGGCCCATAAACTGACACAAACGCGTCTTCAAGCCAAAAAACAGCTGGAGGTCCGTGTTGAAGCTGAACTTAAAGACTTATTACTTGAACATGCTCAATTTGAAATCGAATTAATCGAAAGACCGCTTTATCTTTATGGAAATACAGAAGTATTATTCAAAGTGAGTATGAATCCCAACCGTGCACCAGCAGCAATTGATGCGGTTGCAAGTGGGGGAGAATTATCGCGCTTAATGTTAGGACTTAAAGTTATTTTCACCAAAGCAATGGGAATACAAACCGTGATTTTTGATGAAATAGATAGTGGTTTAAGTGGCAGTGCTGGATTTGCGATTGGTCGTAAGATGAAATCCCTTGCCCAAGATACTCAAGTCTTGTCCATCACGCATTTACCTTCAGTAGCTGCGTGTGCGCACACACATTATGAAATTAAAAAGACAATGCATGATCAAATCAGTAGAACGGAAATCTTTGAATTGAATCAAAAAGAGCGTATCAATCAATTAGCGACCATGATTGATGGTCATGGTGCACCAGCAGCTGTTGATGCTGCAAAAGCACTATTTAGAAAAGGACAGGATTAATTTGAGCCAAGTTATTTTTCACATTGATATTAACGCTTTTTATGCTTCTGCTCACGCTGCTTTAGATCCGCAATTACGTGATAAGCCCGTTGCCGTCTCTAATAATCGTAGAGGCTCGGTCATTACAACCGCCAACTATGTCGCGCGTTCCTATGGCGTTGAAAGTGCGATGCCCACAGCAATTGCGAAGAGACTGTGTCCGCAACTGGTTTTAATCCCCGTAGATTTTGCTTTGTATAAAGACTTATCGGCAAAATTTATGAATATTGTAAGAAGTTTTTCACCTTACTTGCAAATTGCCTCTATCGATGAATGTTATGTTGATGTGAGCAAAGCGATTCAAAGTTATGAAAAACCACTCGATTTGGCCGTCGCCATCCAAGAAAAAGTCTATGAAACGCTGGCCTTACCGATTTCAATTGGGGTCGGACCGAATAAATTTCTTGCAAAAATGGCCAGTGATATGAAAAAGCCCATGGGTATTACGGTTTTAAGAATCCGCGAAGCAGAAGAAAAGTTGTGGCCTTTACCAATTGAATCCATGCATGGGATTGGCCGCAAAACGGTGCCTAAATTGAAAGAAATGGGCATCTTTACGATTGGTGATTTAGCCCAAGGGCAGTTTAATGCACTGCGCCCAATTTTAGGCAATCACACGCAAAAATTTATTGATCGGGCCCATGGTATCGATACTGATCCTTTGGAGCTTGTCAGTACAGCTAAGTCAGTGGGACAGTCTAAAACCTTTAAAACTGCACTCTATGATACAGAAGAAATCCATCTGGTCATGATGGAAGAAATCATTGAGATAGAAAAACGTTTAAAAGGTCTCAATATGATGGGACGTACCGTACAATTTTCAATTCGTTTTGAAGACTTTACAACCGCAAATCGCTCGCTGACTTATGAAGATTACTTTGATGATCGCTATACGATTTTTGATCGGGCATTGGAGTTGTATGCTGAATTTGAAGGGATCCCAGGCGTAACTTTTATCTCAGTGACAATGGCCAATCTTTTAGAACGGGATGCTGTTATTGAACAAATGAATATCTTTGATCAAAATAAGGATTATTCTGTCGATGAAATCATCCAGCGTTTAAACAAAGAAATGAATGCGGATGTATTTAAGAAAACGGGCGTGCTTATCAATGAATAAGCGTTTACTTCAGGCATTTATCGATACGATTGCTTATTTAGATCCCCGATCCCAAAATACAGTCCAAGCGTATGCGTATAATCTAAGTAATTTTGTTGCCTATCTTGAAACAAAGGATATCGCGGTAACAGCTTGTACAAAAAAAGATATTACGAATTATCTTAACGAAATTAAAGCGGATTATGCCCCTGCAAGCCTAAGACAAATTGCCGTAAGTATACGTCAGTTTTACCAATACTTATTGCGCTTTAATTACATGAACTATGATCCAAGTGAAAATCTTGTTTTTGCCCGGCAAGAAAATCGGCTTCCTAAAGTGCCACGTCAAAGTGCGATTGAAAAGCTTTTAAACTATCGGCTTGAAAAAGGTTCTGATTATATGGATCAAGCTCTGCTTTTATTGATGGCACAATCGGGATTACGCGTCAGTGAGGCAATTGCGTTAAAATTTAATAATGTTTATGAGCAAGAGCGATGGATACGGATACTAGGAAAAGGAAATAAAGAACGGATGATTCCAATTTCGCAAGAAGCATTGAAAAATATGCAAGAATATGTCAGAATTGAAAGACCGTTACGTTTAAAAAGTAATCAAGATCTTATTTTTTTAAATACAAAAGGGAAGGCGTTATCCAGACAATACGTTTATGACATGATTCAAAAACGTAGAACAAAATTGGGTATTAAAGAAGAAATCTCTCCGCATATGTTACGTCATTATTTTGCGACCCGGTTTCTGGAGGAAGGCGTCGACCTTAAAATCATTCAAGATCTTTTGGGACATAGTGATATTACGACAACCCAAATATACACACATTTAGATACAAAAACATTAAAAAATGAATATGATACCTTTTTAGAGGGTGGATTTTTAAAAGAAGGAGTGAACGATGATGAAATATAAACGAATTATTACAATTGTAATGGACTCAGTAGGGGCCGGTGCTCAGCATGATGCAGCCGACTTTAATGATGTAGGCGCTGATACTTTAGGTCATACTGCCGAAGCTGTTGGTGGCTTAAACATTCCCAACTTAGAAAAGATGGGTTTAGGTAATCTTCATCCAATTATGGGTGTAGCTCAAGTTGATGAACCGATTGCCTACTATGGTAAAATGATGGAAGCTTCTAATGGTAAAGATACCATGACAGGCCATTGGGAAATTATGGGTTTGAATATTCAAAATCCTTTTATTACATTTACTGAAACCGGATTTCCTCAAGCTTTATTAGATCAATTAAGCGAACGTACAGGACATGGTATTATTGGTAATTATTCTTCAAGTGGTACGGTCATCTTAGATGAACTGGGTGAAGAGCATATGAAGACAGGCGATATGATTGTCTATACTTCAGCTGACAGTGTATTACAAATTGCGGCCCATGAAGAAACATTTGGTTTAGAAGAACTTTATCGTGCTTGTGAGATTGCCCGAGAATTAACGATGAAAGATGAATGGAAAGTTGGCCGTGTTATCGCACGTCCCTTTATCGGGAGTGGTAAAGGTCAATTCACCAGAACCAGCAATCGCCATGATTATGCGCTTAAACCATTTGGTAAAACTACACTAGACTATTTAAAAGAAGCAAACTATGATGTCATCAGTGTTGGTAAAATCGTTGATATTTTTGACGGTGAAGGGATTACTGAAGCCATCAGAACCAAAAGTAATCACCATGGTATGGAAGAAACAACTAATTTAGTCAAAAATAAAGACTTCACTGGTTTAGTCTTTACCAATTTAGTTGACTTTGATGCACTATTTGGTCATCGTCGTGATCCAGAAGGCTATGCTAAGGCAATTGAGGAATTTGATCAACAACTAGGTGCGTTATTACCGCTTCTTAGAGAAGATGATTTACTCATTATTACTGCAGATCACGGTAATGATCCAACCCATCCTGGTACTGATCATACCCGTGAGGAAGTTCCCGTAATATATTATTCTCCAAGTATGCAAGGCTCAGGCTTACTTGAAAAAAGTGAAACCTTTGCTGATTTAGGGGCAACAATTAGTGATAACTTTAAAGTTCCCCAAACTGAGAATGGAAAATCTATTTTAAATAAACTAAAGTAAGGCATAGCCTTACTTTTTTAAAAGGAGCGCGTATGAAATTAATTTATAATTATGAAACCGGCCATCGCTATCAAGATTGGGTCAATGAGGGCTTACCGATTGGTAATGGCTTTTTAGGGGCGAAAATATATGGTAGTGCCACCCATGAACGCATACAAATTAATGAAAAGAGCCTTTGGACAGGCGGGCCTTTAGCTGCAGATACTAAAAATGAGGGTGGTAATATTGCCTCATCGCATATCGCTTTGGATAAAATACAATCATTATTAGTACAAGGCAATAAGGAAAAAGCAGCAGCATTAGCCCAAACACATCTGGTTGGTCCTCATGACCGTGCCTATGGTTCTTATATCCCGCTTTTAGACTATGACTTTATTTTTGAGCATCATGAAGATATCAGT
>DATBUC010000175.1:0-6162 GCA_036516515.1 Erysipelothrix sp.
GTAATGGTATCGATGAGACTGAGTTTTTCTGGTTCTACATTCCAAATGGCTGCCCCAGCTTGAGCCCCCTTTTGATAAACACTAAAGAGACGGTTAGTTTCTTGATCGTAATCGAGATACGTTGGATTCTCAGTTTTAGCAACGAGTTTTAATCCTTCTAAGCGTTTCTCCTTCTGATTGAGTTTAATTTCATAAATGCCTTCACTTTCATGACGTGTATATGTTCCTAATAATATTCTTGACATGACATAACCTCCTTTTTCAATTGTATCATAAATACTGATGAAACATAGTTCCAAGCTTTCCTTATAAAAAGAGGAAATCTTGAAATTAAAAACCAGAAGATTTCGTTTTGTTTGCGATTATTTTCTAAAGTATTAAGATAGGGGTAAGGAGGCATACTGATGGCTAAAAAATTAAAAATTGTGACCATTGGTGGGGGCAGTAGTTATACGCCTGAACTGATGGAAGGGTTTATCGAGCGTCATGATAAACTGGATATTAAAGAAATTTGGTTAGTGGATATTGAGGAAGGTAAAGAAAAACTAGAAATTGTCGGGGCGATGGCCCAAAGAATGGTGAAAGCAGCGGGTTTAGATTGGGAAGTTCATCTCAGTTTAGATCGTAAAGAAGCATTAAAAGATGCGGATTTTGTCACCACGCAATTTCGTGTGGGGCAATTAGACGCTCGCAAAAGAGATGAGCGTATTCCCGCAAAATATGGTTTACTAGGTCAAGAAACCAATGGCGCAGGTGGGATTTTTAAAGCATTTCGTACGATTCCTGTCATTTTACATATTATTGAAGATATGAAAGTGCTTTGTCCTGATGCGTGGTTGATTAACTTTACCAATCCTGCGGGTATGGTTACTGAAGCGGCGATTAAATATGGTGGTTGGCAGCGTACGGTAGGTTTATGTAATGTCCCTGTCGGGGCCATGAAGCAAAATAATGAAGCTTTAGGTCGTGATTTGCATGACACCGGTCTTTTCAGTAAGTTTGCTGGATTAAACCATTTTCATTGGCACCGTGTTTGGGATGAAGCAGGGAATGAAATTACCGATACTTTGATTGATCGTTTATATCATCCTGAAAGTGATTTTGCCCAAGAAAAAATACAGGCCATGAAAAATATTACGCCGATCAGTTATGTCTATGAACAAATTAAGGATTTGGGTATTTTACCTTGTGACTATCATCGCTATTACTACATCACCAAAGATTTGGTTGATGAGCATCAAGAAGCCTATAAAAATCATGAAACCAGAGCAGAGGTTGTTAAGCAAACTGAAGCGGAGTTATTTGAACTTTATAAAGATCCACAGTTAGATTATAAACCGGAACAATTAGAAGAACGTGGCGGCGCTTATTATTCAGAAGCTGCTTGTGAATTAATCGAAAGCATTCATAATAATTCGAAGAAAGAAATGGTGGTCAGTACCCAAAATAATGGTACGATTACTGATTTACCTTATGATTGTGTCGTAGAAGTCTCTTCAATTATTACATCTCATGGTCCAGAACCTTATAACTGGGGTAAATTTCCTTCGGCTGCTCGGGGTCCTTTACAAATGATGAAGGCGATGGAAGAAACGGTGATTGAAGCGGCAGTAACCGGCGATTATAATAAAGCAATGCATGCCTTTATTATTAACCCCGTGATTACCAGTGGTCAATATGTACCAGACATGTTAAATGAGATGTTGGTAGCGAATAGAGAATATTTACCACAATTTAAAGCGGTCATTGAAAAACTTGAAGCACAAGGTGTTGAATACACAGAAGTTTAGTAATTTTAAATAATGTTTGTTATAATAAAAACCAAGCGTAAGGCTTGGTTTTATTTTTGGAAAGAGGTCAATATGATAAAAATTATTGTAAGTGATTTAGATGGTACACTTTTGAATTCAAACAAACAAATCAGTGAGCGTACCGAAAAGGAATTAGTGCAGTTAAAAGAAGCAGGCTACATCTTAGGTGTCGCTACAGGGAGACCACTGTTTTCGGTTTTAGCCTCAGTCCCGAATGCTAAAACATTATTTGATTTCGCAATTTGTAATAATGGTGGCGATATTCATGATTTTAAAGATAACACCACCCATCATAACTTACCACTTAGTGGGAAGACTGTTTTAGAAATTGTTGAAACATATCGTCCATTAGGAGCAAATCCAATTCTTTATTTAAATAGTCAAATGGTCACAGAGCGTCCCGATGATTATAATTACAGTATTCGTAATATGTTGGATATCGTTTTTGTTGGTGACATTGTGCCTAAAATTGAAAAAGAACATGCGAAAATTATTTTCAGTGCCACACCTGAGGTTGTAGAAAAGATGCAAACTTATTATGCTGTACATCCAAGTGAAGACTATAAGATGTTTAAATCACAAGCACAGCTAGTCGAATTCACCAACCCGCATATTAATAAAGAATTGGGTCTGGAATATTATTGTGAAAAATATGGCTATGAATTAAGTCATGTTTTATCTTTTGGTGATAATGACAATGATTTTGAAATGGTTAAAGCAGCCGGTGTGGGCGTTGCGGTTGAAAATGCCACTGATAAAGTGAAAGCCGTCGCTGATCATATTACTTTAACTAATGATGAAGAAGGGGTTTATCATTTCTTACAATCATATTTTGCCCGAGACTAATTTTTGGTTATGATCATAATCATAGGAAAAGATTAATGCAAATAAAATATCTAAAACTAATTGGATGGCGGTTCTTGATGAATAGGACGTCATCTTTTTAGTTAATTCCTCTTGTGAGGGCACTTGGATGACTTCATGAGCATAAGGGATTAACGGATTGTTTTTGGGTCCGGTAATTAAAATGATGGGAATATTATTTTTCTTTAATGATTTGATAATTTTTAAGTTTTCTGCTCCTTGACCATAGTAGGAGATCATTAAGGCAACGCGTTTGATATCATTGTCAATAAAAGCCGTCATGTGTTGAAAGCCAGTTTGGTTGTCTAATTGGGCACTGCGATGTAATCGATAAAGTTTGTATTGGAAATCTTGGGCGAGGATTAAGGATTGCCCAGTCCCATATAACATCACATGTTGGCTTTGATGGAGCATATAGGCCACTTTTTCCAGTTGCTTAAAATCGAGATGGTCGTAAGTATCAATCAATGATTGGATACTTAGGTCTAAAATACTTTTGGCGATAGTTTCTGTGGGTGCTTCTTTGGCAAAAGGTAAATTGTCTTCAATTCGTTTACTGCCAAAGCGCACCGAACTGAGTTCTTTGGCGAGTTGAATTTTTAAATCTTGATAGCCTGCTAATTTCATCTTATGGCAAAGACGTGAAATACTTGAAGGGCTGGAAAATGTTTTTTCTGACAGCTCATGAATGGTGAGTTGGGGGATCAATTCGAGGTTGGCTAACATATAATCCGCAATTTTAATTTCAGTATCGGAAAATCCTTGTTTGTTTTTAAGTTGGTTTGTAATTAACATCATTTGCTCCTTGTCATTCTAAGTAATCTTATGTATAATATAAAAGCAATTGGAGAATTGGCCGAGCGGCTGAAGGCACCATCTTGGAAAGGTGGCGAAGTGTTAAGCTTCCGAGGGTTCAAATCCCTCATTCTCCGCCAGATAAAATATCAAGCTCACTACGGTGAGTTTTTTTATGTTCCAATTGTAATAAGGCAGCCTTAACCTCTTCTCCTAGTTGATAAGCGCCTAAGCTATTTTTACCCACTACCCGATGGCAGGGAATGAGAAATAAGAGTTTGTTTTTGGCGCAGACATTGCCCACAGCGCGACTGGCTTTAGGGTGTCCAATGGCGTTGGCGATCGCTTGATAAGTTTTAGTTTCGCCATAAGGAATAGCGCTGATGGCTTCTAAAACTTTTAAGGTGAAGGGACTTAAATCTTCTTCCAATTGATAGTCCACTGTAAATGTAACCCGTTCTTGTTTTAAGTAGCTTTCAAGTTCGTGATAAAAAGGATGATCTTTTTGTTTTTTGCCCTTTTGAATACTTAAAAGTGTCCCTTGATCATCGGTGATGGTAAGCATATTTATAATTTCATCAATTTGTATTTGTTTCATATGCATATTATACCTTAAATAAGAGTTAAACAAATAAAGAAAAACCCTTTGCGTAAGGCAAAGGGTTTAGTTTATGCGGTCAGTTTAATAAAATCATCAATTCTTTTTTCAACGATTTTTAAGCTTGATTCCCAAAAGGCTTTGTCTCGTAAATTGATGTCTGCAACTTGGGCGACATCTTCAGACATGGCGGTGGTAGTGCTGAGAAGGAGCTGTTGATATTTAGGTACAAAGGCTTTACCTTCTTCTTGGAATTTACCAAATAAACCAAGAGCAAATAAGCCACCAAAGGCATAAGGGAAATTATAATAGCCTAAACTTGCACTGTAATAGTGGGGTTTACAAATCCACATATAGGGATGGAGGACGGTTTGGTCAAGACCGGCACCATAGGTTTCTTTTTGAGCACGAATCATGATGTCGTTTAAAGTTTCAACCGATAAGAATTCTGATTGACGACGGGTGAAAACTTCATGTTCAAACTTAAAGCGGGAACTGATGTCGACAATAATTTGCGCCAAATCGGAAATTGAGTTTTCTAATAAGATCAGTTTCTCATCATCGCTGGCTGTTTTTAAAGTGTGGTTAAGGACTAAGTTTTCACAGAATGTCGAAGCTGTTTCTGCAACAGGCATAGAATAGCTAGTATTAAGAATTGAGAGATCTTCAATAATATAACCATGATAAGCATGACCCAATTCATGGGCTAAAGTAATGACATCGGAAATCGAGCCACCAAAGTTGGTCATAATGCGGCTTTCTTTGATTTGCGCTTGGTTTGAGCAGAAAGCGCCTGAGCGTTTACCTTCTCTTGGTAGGTAATCAACCCACTTTTCATCAAAGGCTCTTTGGGCTAAATCACCCAGATCATTTGAGAAGCTGTAGAAACTATCTAATATAATTTGTTGTGCTTCTTCGATTGTATAGGTTTTACTTTCTTTTGTTTCTAAAGGTGCGAAAAGGTCATACCATGGCAAGCCGTTTTCGTGTCCTAATAATTTTGCTTTGTGTTGGAAATATTTCTCAAAGATGGGGAAGGATTCTTCCATTGCTGCTAGTAAAGCATCCAGTGTTTCGCGTTCTAAACGAGATGCGATAAGAGTTTGTTGTAAGACATCTTCATATCCACGCATTGCTGCGATTGTGTTGGCTTCACCTTTAATACTGTTGAGCGCATAGGCAACGGCAGTATCGATTT
This sequence comes from Erysipelothrix sp., assembly GCA_036516515.1. Lineage (GTDB taxonomy): Bacteria > Bacillota_I > Bacilli_A > Erysipelotrichales > Erysipelotrichaceae > Erysipelothrix. Next base: position 5,267 of record DATBUC010000175.1, read on the forward strand.
TTTTATAAAGTTCAAGTTCTGCTTCATAAGCAGCTTTTCTTAGTTTGGGATCGCTATTGTAGGCGAAGTTACGGATTGAAGACATGGTATGGGTTTCGCCATTGAATTCAATCGTTGTATTGGCGGTTAAATCACCTTGTAAGTTTTCCCATGTATTGGAAGCGTTCAGTTTCATTTTAGAAATGGTTTCTTCTAAGGCTTCATCGAGTTGATAAGCACTGGTATCGATAATTTCTTGAAGCATAAATTCATGTTCTTTAATCAATTCGCTTTCTTTAAGCCATGTAGGGAAAGCGGCTTTGTTTTCTGCGATAAATTTATTAAATAAGGCAAAGGGACGCGCAGTATTGCTGAGGCTGGCGCGCAGTTTGCCAAACATTTGATTGCTTTGATCATCGTTAGCATCAACAGAAAGTTGTAAACTGGCAAAACTTACCAGTGAACCTGAAAGTGTTGCTAATTTGGCGTAACTTTCTAAGAATTTTTCTACATCGTGGTAGCTTTCTAAATTTTGGGCAAGTGTGTCCAAGGATTTGATTGTTTCGTTCATTGCGTTAAAGTCATTTTCATATGACTTGTCATACCCTTTATAAAGGGAATCAAGTGACCATGTATATGTCATTTATAAAACATCCTTTCATCTTGGCATATTATAGCATATTTTTATTTCGAATAGCGTTAAGAATGTATCCTTATTATATAGGAGGATAGTTTTTATAAAAAAATGTAAAATAAAAAGAAATATCGGATAAAGAGTTGACAATAAGCATAATGCTTGGTATTATAATCAAGCGTCACCGGGAACGGGTCGCAAGAGAAGTTCTTTGAAAACTGAACAGGAAATGTCAATTTCTTAAATAAACAAAAACAATAAATAAAGATAACTCGTCAGAGTT
>DATBUC010000176.1:0-8750 GCA_036516515.1 Erysipelothrix sp.
ATTTAATAGGTCACTTGTGAAATATATTAATTTGTAGACTTATTAAGTGTAAAAGTAATAAAAATTTAAAGATTAGAATAACAAATCCTAAGAGAGTAGAAAGACATACAATAGGAGCAAGAGGAAATTTATAATTTGTGATAAAATAGTATTTACAGATAATTAGAATAGAAAGAGGCATAGAATGAGAAAATCAAAAGATAATCACAAATTAATCAGTGTGATTACATGGTTGGTGATAATTGGATTTTGGTATATAAGTACAAATACCAACCTGATTTCATCCCAACTACTTCCATCACCACAAAAAGTATTTCAAGCATTTATTAATATTGTAAAAAACGGTTATAATGCAACGCCGTTTATAAATCATCTTGGCATAAGCTTTTACCGCTTGTTTGTCGCGGTAATATTAGCATTAATAACAGCGATTCCCTTAGGCTTGCTTAGTGGTTATTTTCCCAAATTTCGAGCAGTGATTGATTCATTAGTCAGTTTTTATAGACCACTGCCACCACTCGCTTACTATATGTTATTAATTTTATGGCTAGGAATCGATGAAGAATCAAAGATTATGCTGTTATTCTTAGCATCATTTGCTCCAATCTATATTGCTTGTGCCTCTGCAGTAGGTAGGGTGGATCAGTCCTATATATTGAGTGCAGAATCTATGGGTGCGACAAAAAGACAAGTATTTCAAACCATAATTGTTCCAGCAACTTTGCCAGATATCTTTATAGGGATTCGGACAGCTGTCGGTGTTGCATATACCACACTGGTTTCAGCAGAAATGGTAGCTGCAACTTCTGGTTTAGGTTGGATGGTTATTGATGCGTCAAGATATTTAAAAAGTGATGTAATGTTTGTTGGAATTATTATCATGGGAATTACCGGTATTTTGATAGATTACGTATTAAAGAGTATAGAGAAAAAAGTAGTTTTTTGGGCAGGAAAGTAGGTTATAGCATGAGAAAAAAATTAATAGTAATACTGATTGCAATGCTTGCATTGGTAGGGTGCGGGAAAAAGAGTGAATCTGGCTTACCAGATAAAGTGAGAATTGGAATAATTCGTGTTCCCAATGATAAAACAGTTGCGATTTCCCAGGATTACTTCAAAGCATTTTTTGATGAAAAAGGTATAAAGACTGAATTTATGTTTTTTGACTCCGGTGTAGCAGCGAATCAAGCTTTTTCATCAGGGAGTATTGATTTTGCTGAAATGGGTCATACTAATGGTGTTGTTGCACTTGCTAATGGGTTGCCTGTTGAACTTATTTGGATACACGAGGTGCTGGGTACAAATGAAGCCTTAGTCGTAAAAGAAGGCTCGGATATCAATGCTATAGCTGATTTAGAAGGCAAGAAAATAGCAACCACTTTCAGTTCCACATCGCATCTGAGTTTATTAAAGGCGTTAGAAAGTGAAGGAATCGCCGATAAGGTTCAGCTTTTAGACATGCAAACAGCAGAGATTGTGGCAGCATGGGAACGTGGCGATATAGAAGCAGCTTATTCTTGGGAACCAGGATTATCACGCTTAAAAGAAACAGGAACAGTCCTTGTTGATAGTGAACAACTAGCAAAACAAGGTATAATAACGGCCAATATAGATTTAGTACATAAAAACTTTTCCGAAAAATATCCTGAACTAGTGGCAGATTACATTCGTGCACTCGACCAGGCGGTCACTCTTTATAAAACAGATGCGCCTACAGCTATAACAGCTGCAGCAGCGCAATTAGATATTAGCGATGAGGAAGCAACGCAACAAATGGCGGGAACAATTTGGTTAAATGCACAAGAACAAATATCAGAAGATTATTTAGGAACTGTTGAAAAACCAGGTAATTTTCATGAGGTTTTCTATCAAACAGGCGAATTTTTAAAAGACCAAGGTAATATAACAGAAGTGCCTGATATAGAGTCCGTTAATTCTTTTATCAACAGTAAGTACGTAGAATTAGCGCTAGGTGATAACTAAATGATTGATCTAAAAGATGTCACAGTTGTATATGATGGGCAAAAAGGAGAAACTTTGGCTTTAGAATCTGTAAATTTACATATAAATCAAGGTGATTTTGTTGTGTTATTAGGACCATCGGGATGTGGGAAAAGTACACTTCTTAACTTGATAGCAGGTTATAATTTTCCAACAACCGGGTCTGTTAAAATTCATGATAAGACAATTACGGGGCCTGGAAAAGATCGTGGTGTTGTTTTTCAAACGACAAACTTATATCCCTGGCTTACAGTTAAAGAAAACATTGAATACGGCTTAAAGATAAGAAAAGTAGCTGAAGAGACACGCCATGAGTTGAGTAGGTTGTTCTTAGAGGAGATTAATCTTACGGATTATCAAAATCATTACCCTTTTGAACTATCAGGGGGAATGAAACAGCGTGTTGCTTTAATTAGATCTTTAATTAATAATCCTGATATCTTATTAATGGATGAGCCATTTGGAGCTCTTGATGCAATGACAAGGATTAGTATGCAATCTTTATTACGAGAATTATGGAATAAAGGCGATCAAACCTTTTTCTTAATTACTCATGATATTGATGAAGCGTTAGCATTAGGAAGTCGCGTGATGGTCATGTCTAAGAATCCAGGTCGAATTATTCAAGAATTTGACTTAGATTTTCATCAAAAGATATTTTCTGACAAAAATTATAAGCCAACACTCGATCCAGATTTTATTAGCATTAAAAATGAGATTATGGATCTCATTGCAAAATAAAAACCAACAATTATGTTGGTTTTTTTAATAGTTTTCAGCAATGACTTCTGTCACCTCTGGTATTTCATCCATAAGCAGCGCTTCTACACCATCCTTCAAGGTATAGTCCACAAGAGCGCAGCCAACACAGGCACCAAGAAGTCTTACTGTTACGACACCTTCTTCGTTTACCGATACAAATTCCATATCGCCACCGTCCCTTTGTATATAAGGTCTAATGCGATCTAATGTTTTAATTATTTTTTCTTCTAAAGTCATGCTAACACCTACTTTTTTCTATTATATTCTTTTACCAAAGAGAACCCAAGGATTATGATTTTTTCAGGGCATTCTTTATTTCAATAATATGTGATATAATTATAACTGTTTAAGAGGTAGATGTATGAAGAAAAAATATGAAAATGGACAAATAGTTGAAGGCATTATCACAGGAATCCAACCGTACGGAGCCTTTGTTAGTATAGATAGTGAGACTTCTGGTTTGATTCATATATCAGAAATATCTGATGATTTTGTAAGAGATATAAATCGTTATGTAAAAGACGGTGAAAGAATTATTGCTAAAGTGATTGACGTTAGTGAGGGTCAAAAGCAACTTCGTTTATCTTTGAAGGCTTTAAATTATTCTACCAGAAAACAAAGAACAGACGAAGATTATAAAAGACCACTTACTCCCGAATCAAAAATTGGTTTTAAAACTTTAGAGAAAATGTTGCCAATATGGCTAAAGGAGAGAGAAAACAGAATGATAAAAGTTGATTTAAAACACGCACTACTGGAAGAAAATGTTCTAGACTATCAAGCGGAAGTCAGTCGAATTCACAAAATGATCCATGAAAAAACTGGAAAAGGTAACGATTTTCTAGGATGGGTAGATTGGGCAGAGACTTACGATAAAGATGAGTTTAATCGTATTTTAGCCAGTGCAAAGAAAATTAGAGAAGAATCAGAGGTATTACTTGTGTGTGGTATTGGTGGTTCCTATTTAGGAAGTCGTGCTGCAATTGAAATGATTCAAGGCCCTTATGCTCATGATGATTTAGAAATTGTGTATGTTGGAAATACTTTCTCATCAACTGCGCTCGTTAGGGTTTTAGAGCATATCAAAGATAAAGATGTTTCAATGAATGTCATATCGAAATCAGGCACAACAACTGAAACTTCATTAGCATTTAGAATATTGCGTCAACATATGGAAGAAAAATATGGTGAGCAAGAAGCAAGTTCACGTATCTATGCCACCACTGATGCGAATAAAGGCGTTCTTAAAGAAATGGCTGATAGTAAGGGTTACGAAACATTTGTTATTCCTGATGATATTGGCGGCCGTTTTTCTGTTATTACACCTGTAGGCCTATTGCCAATTGCGGCAGCAGGCATTGATATAGAAGCCTTAATGTCAGGTTATAAACAAGCAACTTATGATTTTAATAACGATAATTTAGAAGAAAATCCAGCTTACGTTTATGCGGTGGTGCGTCGTATTTTAGAAAAACAAGGCAAAGATGTTGAAATGTTTGTGAGTTATGAACCGCATTTACTATTCCTTGCAGAATGGTGGAAACAACTATTTGGTGAATCCGAAGGAAAAGAAAACAAAGGATTACTACCAGCGAGTGTCAACTTTTCAACAGATCTTCATTCTTTAGGTCAATTTGTACAAGAAGGTAAAAAGGTGCTTTTTGAAACAGTTGTCCTTGTCGATGAGCCGATGGCTAATATGACTGTACCAAGTGAAGAAATTGATACAGATGAGCTCAACTATTTAGCCGGTAAAGATTTAAATTGGATTAATGAACAAGCATTTAAAGGTACTTTAGAGGCACATGTTGAGACTGGAAATGTACCGAATGTTCTTATCCATTTACCAAAGGCAGATGCTTACAATTTTGGATACACAGTTTATTTCTTCTTTAAAGCTTTGGCGATGTCTGTGTACATGCTCGATGTAAATCCATTTGATCAACCAGGTGTAGAAGTTTATAAGAAAAATATGTTTAAATTATTAGGTAAATAATAAAAGCCACATTCTAATGAATGTGGCTTTCTTTTTTCTCGTTAGCATCAGCTAAAGACAAATCAATATGACAGTAAGAACCTGGATTTTTTTTCAAGTATTTTTGGTGATAAGATTCAGCTGGATAGTAGTTTTTAAGTGGCTCAAGTTCAACAGCAAAGGCTTTAGTTGATTGACATTCATAAGCATTATATACAGCTGATAGGAGGTTCTTTTCTTCTAAATCGATATAATAAATCCCAGTGCGATACTGAGTCCCGATGTCATTGCCTTGTTTGTTTAAAGAAAAAGGATCGATAATTCTAAAATAATGATCGCATAGTGATTCTAAAGAGATAACTTGAGGATCGTAGATAATTTTGACCGTTTCTGTAAATCCTGTTTTACCTGTCGAGACTGCTTCATAACTGGGATTTTCAATCTCGCCTTGAGCATAACCACTTTCAGTTTCTATAACGCCCTTTAGTTGGCTAAAGTATGCTTCAACACCCCAAAAACATCCACCTGCAAAATAGATTTCTTTTAAATTCAAATTACTCATAAAATCACCCCTTTGTTCTATTCTACCAAATTAATTTATATTATGGTAGAATAGAGCAAAATGGAGGAAATATATGTCAGAATTAATTAATTTTAGAGATTTTGGTGGACTTGAAACAGAAGATGGTCGCCGTATAAAAGAGAAAATATTTTATAGAAGTGGTTCATACAGAGATTTACTTGATACTGATAGAAAAATGATTCAGGGACTAAACATTAATCACCTTTTTGATTATAGGGAAGATCAAGAGGTCGATATTGATGAGAAGCAGCATGAACTTGCTGTAACATTTCATCAAATTTCCGCCTCAGCTCACTTAGGAGGATTTGATAATGGCGATAAGGACCGTTATGTTCATCTTACAGCCGACTCAATGATTGATTTCTATAAAAAATTACCGTTCGAAAACCCTGCCTATATAAATTTGTTTGATGTCTTACAAAGAGACGATGCAACACCAATGTTACATAACTGTACAGCAGGCAAAGATAGAACAGGGGTAGCGACAGCATTAATTCAAAAAGTTCTCGGAGCAAAAGAAGATGAGATATTTTATGACTATATGCGTTCTATGGATGCATTTGAAGCAATTTTACGAAATGAATATAGAAGATTAAATGGTAAGTCCGAAGAAGCCATTTTGTATAAAGTTTCAGGACTTGTAATTATGCCATCTTATTTACAAGCGGCATTTGATGCTATTATAGACAAGTACGGTGACTTCGAAACTTATTATTTACAAGAGTTTGGTTTGACAGAAGAAAAAATACTCGATCTAAGAGATAAATATACAGAATAAAAAAACTAATTGTCTACCCGTGTTAAGGGGATAGGCAATTAGTTTTTTACTATTATTTTTGGAGTTCGAGTTCGTTTTTACGGATAAAGTCGCTCATCATATAGAATTTTTCTGTTAAACGAGAAAGCTCACTTTCACGATTTCGATTGCGCCAAATTGCTTTATAGTCTTCCATGAGATATTCAATATTCTCGGCAAGAACTAATGGTTCAATTGGTAATTCAATGGATTCATTATGCTCAAATCCGTACTTGGCAAGATATAGTGTCGATTCAATAATTGTTTTCATTACATCTGCAAGAATTAACCACTCATTAAGTGCGTCATCAAATTTTTGAGGTAGAGCCGTACTGAGGGCAAGGAGTTCATCGACCAATGCAGGAATTTCATGGTATGCTTTGAGCACTTTTTCTTGATCTAGCTTTCTAATTTGATCAAGGTTTGGCTTAACAGCGTTCTCATTTGCAAAGTCTTTTTCAAAGTATAAGACTATGTGGAACCAATCAACAACTTGTTTCCTGGAAAGTTCTCTTAATAAGCTCACGACTTGAGGGTAACTTTCACCATAGTAAGAGCGCGAAATCACTTCATCTGCAGCGATGTCATCTTCTAAACTATGAGGATTCCAAGAGATTGCAGCGCCATATATAATCAGTGGGATAGCTGTACTTAAGAAGTTTAAATGACCATAATCTCCCCAGTTAGTATTCAGTAATCCATAAGCGTAATTATTTGTTGCATGATTTGTCATTAATCTAATATTAGCGGATGCATTGTCATACCAGTTAAAGGCGCGGTTCCATCCAGAAACTGCAGGACAAACATATTGTGGAATACCACTTTCATATATTGTGCGTGAGTGCTTCTCTGGCTCTTGAGTTCCATAACCCCAGTTCAAGCATGTGACATTTTTAGGTAATTGACTGATAAGTTCTGGATAGTTAAGTATAATATCTCCCCAGAATAGTGCTTCTTTTCCTTCACTATGAACAATTTTGATGATTTTATTTAAATAGTCAACATACATTTGCCCAATCCCGATTTCTTCAGCAAGCTCTTTTGTTTTATATTTACCTAAATCAAAAGTTTCATCTGCGCATATATTAAATTTATTGCTGCTAAATAATGGAATGAATGAGCGAATCATATGTTCAACAAGTTCTAGACTTTCATCGTTGCTGACATCAACAGTGTGATGCGCCATGCGATTAATGAATGAATAAGGCACATCCATATCAATTTCTTTTTCTGACAAATGTTTAAAACTGTATGTTTCCATTGTTTCATATAAGTGACCAAATGTAGCGATAGAAGGCACAAGTTCAACTTTACGCTTTTGAGCATAGCGGTCAAGTTCCATAATATCTTCAGCACTGAGTGGATCTTTATCTCTAAAGACTTCGGACATGCCTTCCCATAGGAAAGAATGCTCAATATAGATTTGTAATTCATTCATTTTGTATTCACTTAAAATATCAATAAGTTTGAATAGTGTTTCTTTCTTAGGCACACGACCTCGCGCCATATCATGGTAAAGACCGCGTTGAGAAATTTGTGGTTTATCTTTAATGAGTTGTGCCGGAACCTTTAGTCCATGTTTTTTAATAAGCTGTAGTAAGGTCATTAAGCCATAATGAAAGCCAAGTTCACTTGTTGATCGCACCTCAATTTTATCAGCAAAGACTTCTAACTCATAGGCTTCTTTTTCAAGATGCGTAACATGAACAAGGTGGACACCACTAAAGCGCTTACTTTCACCTTTAATTATTCCGAATTTTAGACCGGTGTGCTCAATTACTTTTTCTTGGAAAAATTGTGCACTGTCTAAGATATCGTAAGACATTGAAGGTTGCATAATAATTTTAGAATTTCTATTCAATTGTATTGATCCAGTTTTATCAATTATTTCTTTAGGTAATGGTAAAATCATTTTATCCCTCTTTCTATTGTCATTTTATCATTTTATTTCTTAAATGAAAGGGTAATTATGATATTAAAGAGACAATATAATAAAAAACGCAGAGTGCTCTGCGTTTAGACAAAAATATCAGGATCTTTTTTATAAGAAAAGTCATCTATATCACGATAAGCTTCAGCAAGGATCACTTTATTATTTTTTAAGGAAAGAGGAACATCAATAATTCTTTGGTTTGTTGAACCTCTAAATAAAGCTGCGATACTTCTATCTTTTAGTAGAAAAGGACCATCGACGAGAATGTCTATTTTAGAAAGAAGTTTTCGTTTATAAGGATCTTTGTGTCTCATAAGTGCTTCAAAGGTATACCCAGAATAAGACCAAATATTATAGCCTTTGTCTTTGAGCTTTGAAGCAATATAATAAAGAGCTTCTGCTTGAGCAAAGGGTTCTCCTCCTGAAAATGTTACTTTATCAAGACCTGCAGATTCAATTTCTAAGACGACATCATCAACGTCGATTGCTTTTCCGCCATCAAATGGAATTGTTTTTGGGTTATGACACCCTGGACAATTATGTGGACAACCTTGAGTAAAAATTACTGATCGGATGCCTTCACCATCAACGATAGAGTCATGGATTAATGAAGATAACTGTATTTTCATATTTGATGTTTCACCCGATCGTGCTCTTCTGATCTTTTAGCGTTATTAAAACGATCAAGTGTCCCAACTAA
>DATBUC010000177.1:0-5161 GCA_036516515.1 Erysipelothrix sp.
TGTTTTTGAAGAAGTGTTAGAAAAAGTCGGGGCAACACCTAAAAAAGCTGCGCCACTTCAGATGATGGGTGATACGCAAGCACCTGGCTGTGAGGACGGCGCTTGCGATATATAATTTTTGTATGAGAAGCCTTTTTAGAAAGGCTTTTTTTATAAAAACTAGTCAAATCTTTAAATTATGAGTAAATTCTCTTCAAATTCTAATGTAAAGTTACCTTCCCCGCATTTTTATTATCATTAAATATCATCAATTTTTATATTTCATCTCCGTGAAATGATATCTTATAAAATATTAGAATCAGATAGTTTATTGAGATGTAAATACCTTCTATTGTGAAAATATATTCAACAAACGGACAGAATAATAAATCCGAAATTTATATTAAAACCATAAAAAAACCATCTTTTTAAGAAATTAGTGAATATAATTCATTAAAATGTTTAGGAAAATAAAAATAATGATAGATTAGATTTTTTAAACGTGATACAATTCACATAACTTATGAAAGGAGAAAATGACTAATAGTTTTTCACAATTTAAGAAAGGAGTTATTAGGTTGAAGTAAAGATACATTAAAAAGGAGAATGAATATGGAGAGAATAAATGTAAAAGATTTTTTAAACAAAATTTTAAATGGCGCAGCAATGGGGATCGTTGTAGGACTAATTCCTAACGCAATTTTTGGAGAAATATTTAAAGCGCTTTCTGGATACCACCCTTTATTTGCAATGTTACAACAAAATGTGACGATGATTTCTTTTACAGTTCCAGTATTGGTGGGGATGTTTACTGCTTTACAATTTAAATTTACTGGAATTGAAGCCGCTTCATTAATGGGAGCGACGCTGATTGGAGGAGGCTCCATCCGATTAACAGATGGTCAGTGGGGGCTATATGGCACTGGTGACTTAATTAATGTGATGTTAATTGCTGCTATTTCAGCACTTTTTATTCTTTGGTACAATAACCGAATCGCCAATCTTGGGATTGTCATGTTGCCTATCGTAGGTGCGATGATTCCTGGATTTATCGGAATGTTAACTCTTCCTTATGTCGGTTATATTACGAGAGGGCTTGGTAATTTAATTGAAAACTTTACCAACTTACAGCCATTATTAATGACGATTTTTATCGCTGTTTCTTTTGCACTTATTATCGTTACCCCTCTTTCTTCTGTGGCCATCGCTTACGCTATTTCTCTGGCAGGATTGGCTTCAGGAGCAGCAAACGTCGGTATTGTCGCAACATTATTCACCTTGGCTTACGGTTCTTCTAAAGTCAATAGCAAAGGGACGACTTTTGCACTCTTCTTTGCAGGTCCTAAAATGTTAATGCCTAATTTTTTAGGAAACCCTATTATGATTTTACCCATCGTGATTAATTCTTTTGTAACAGGTATCGCTGCATACCTATTTAAAATTCAAGGAACAACGGCTTCTGCTGGCTTTGGTTTAACTGGTTTAGCAGGCCCCATTAATGCATACTCATTTATGGATCAAAGTCCATTAGTAAATATTCTTATTTTGGTCGTACAATATCTTATTGTCCCACTAGGAATTGCGATTATTACCCATACAATTTTTATTAAAATGAACTTATACAAAGATGATATTTTTACATTTGCTGGAGAAAACAAATAGAAAAAGGAGATTATCACATGAAGAAAATCATTGTATTTAATGTTAGAGAAGAAGAAGTTGACTTAACTAAGGAATGGGCGAAAGACCATAATGTTGAAGTCAAATTAGTTAAAGAACAACTTTCATTGGAAAATGTAGTTTTAGCAAAAGGATTTGACGGTATTTCAACTAGTCAAAATTCTCCTGTACCAAATGACATCTACCCGATTATTAAAGAATACGGTATTCACCAAATCGCACAAAGAAGTGCCGGTGTAGATTACTATGATTTAGAAGAAGCGAAAGAACAAGGTGTTATTATTAGTAACGTTCCAAGCTACTCGCCTGAATCGATTGCGGAATTTGCCTTGATGTCGGCATTAACTTTAGTCCGTAAAAGTCGCTTGATTGAAGAAAAAGTTCAAGGTCATGATTTTAGATGGCAACCTTCAATTCGTGCAGGTGTTATTAATGAAATGACCGTTGGAGTGATTGGCACAGGCTCAATCGGGTTAACCTCTGCCAAACTATTTAAAGGTCTAGGCGCTAAAATAGTAGCATTTGATGTTTTCGAAAGCGAAGCTGCCAAAGAAATTGTCACATACAAAAATTCAATTGAAGAAGTCGTTGAAATGTCTGATATCGTCACTTTACATATTCCGGCAACGAAAGATAATTTTCATCAATTTAACCTAGAGATGTTTAAAAAATTCAAGCCGTCCGCTTATTTCATCAATGCTGCACGTGGCTCTGTCGTAGATACAGAAGAGTTAATCGAGGCGCTCGATACTGGGTTACTGGCAGGAGCTGCTTTAGATACCTATGAAAACGAAGCAAACTTTATTCCGAAAAACTTTGAAGGAAAAGAGTTAAATGATTCGTTATTAGAGCGTGTATTGTCGCATGAAAAAATCATCTTTACGCCACACATTGCACATTATACAGATGTTTCAGTACGTAGAATCATGCAGATTTCACTTAACTCTGTACTAGATATTTTAACTACCGGTGACACTGAGTTGCGTGTCAACTAATGACTCAAAAGAGGTCGTTTGCTTATGATAAGCAAACGACCTCTTTTTCATTCTATCACAATTGATTAAACTTTTAGTAAGTCATATTGTGATTGATATAAATAATGATAGCGCCCTTTTTGTGCCATCAACGTATCATGTGTTCCAGACTCTTGAATATTGCCCTTATCGATATAAAAAATCTTATCACAATTTTTTATCGTGGATAATCGGTGAGCAATAATAAACGACGTGCGACCATGCAATAGTTTCTGTAAACCGTCTTGTAACAATTGCTCCGTCTTCGTATCAATACTTGATGTAGCTTCATCTAAAATCAGAATTTTAGGATCCGCTAAAAGGGCTCTCGCAAACGATATTAATTGGCGTTGGCCTGCAGACAAGGTACTACCTCGCTCTTCTACGACTGTGTCATAACCGTCTTTTAGCTCTTTTATAAAATCATGCGCTCTGACGACTTTAGCTGCTGCAATGATTTCTTCTCGACTTGCTTGTGGATTTCCGTACTGTATATTGTCTAAAATCGTACCCGAAAAAACAAATGTATCCTGCAGCATAACACCCATTTGTTGTCGCAGTGATTTTAATGTGACATCACGAATATCAATGCCATCGATTAAGATTTGACCAGAATCAATATCATAAAAACGACTCAACAAATTGATAATCGTTGTTTTCCCTGCTCCTGTCGGTCCTACAAGCGCCACACTCTGTCCTGCTTCAACATTTAGTGAGACATGATTCAGAATCGGTTGATTATCTTCATAACTAAACACTACGTCATCGAATACTACATTTCCTTGAATTTCTGGCATTTCAATCGCATGCGGAGCATCTTGAATCTCAGGCTCGACATCTAACGTTTCAAAAATCCGCTCGAGATAGGCGGTTGCTGTAATCAATGAATTGTAAAAATTCCCAATATTAATGACCGGATTCCAAAAGTTATTGATATAGCCGATAAAGGCAATCAACGTCCCCGTTGTCATATCTACCCCTATACTTCTTATCCCAATAAAATAGATTAAGGCAGTCGTCATCACCGAAATGTTTTGCACACCCGGCCATAGTAAAAATTGAACTCTGACTGCTTTTAAATATGCTTTACGGTAGTCTTCGTTTATCGAAGTAAATGTTTGATAACTCGTTTCTTCTTGAGTAAAAGATTGCGTCACTTTTATCCCTGAAATACTCTCATGAATGTAAGCATTCATATTTGACTGTTTATTACTTAGTTCTTGGTACGCGGTTCGTTGTGCTTTCTTGACTAATAACACGATAATCAGTAAAACAGGTAATAGTAGCAATGAATAGAGTGTTAGTTTTACATCGAGCCACAACATCACACCTAGAGTCAGAACGAGACTGAAAACATCTGAAATTAAGTTAATCAAGCCGTTACTTAATAAATCACTCAAAGTATTGATGTAATTTACGACACGGATTAAGATTTTACCGTGCGGTCGGTTATCAAAGTAAGAGAATGGCAATGTTTGTAAATGACTAAAAATATCATATCGCATATCTTTTAAAATATTTTGACCGATTTCTGTAATATGATAAATACGATAACGCATGCTCCAGCCTATACCGATTAATGATAATAAGAAAAGCAAACTCATTAATACAAGTCCTTTAACATCTTGGTTAGGTAGATAACGGTCAATGGCTAATTTTGTAAAGTAAGGTCCTAACATGGCCAACATATTGGCAAAAATAATGACAAGTAAAGCTTTCGTGACGGGACGTTTATATGGAGCAATGTATTTACCTAAGCGTTGGTAATGGTGCCAATTAAACTCCTCTTGTAATGTTTCATCTTGATCAAAGGTATTGCGTGCCATTATAATTGCCCCCCTTCTTGACTGGATTGACCGAGTTGCGTTTGATAGATGTCAAAGTAGCGACCGCCACGCTCGACTAACGCCTGATGTGTCCCTTGTTCGACGACGCGACCTTTTTCTAATACGAGTATCGTATCAGCCTCTCGGACTGATGAAATCCGATGTGCAATGACAAACGTTGTCGTGCGTTTAGTCAGCTTAGTCAGTTCTGCTTGAATTTTAGACTCCGTCTGCATATCAACCGCACTTGTCGTGTCATCTAAAATCAAGACAGCCGGGTCTTTTGCCAAAGCACGCGCTAAGGACAAACGTTGTTTTTGCCCACCCGATAGCCCGACTCCTCTTTCGCCTACAATCGTGCGATACCCCTCTGGCATTTGCTCGATAAAGTGATTTGCATCAGCAATTTCAGCAACGTGACGAATTCTCTCATCAGATAGTTCCGGAGCACCGTAAGTAATATTTTCTTCAATCGTACTTGAAAATAAAAAGACATCTTGCATAACCATCGCGATATTTTCGCGTAATTGACGTACCGGCCATTCACGTGCATCTTTACCGTCAATCAATACGCGACCGTGACTAGGGTCGTAGAAACGCGCAATTAAGTTCACTAGCGTTGTTTTTCCTGAGCCAGTTTCACCTAAAATACCGATGGTTTGC
>DATBUC010000178.1:0-6356 GCA_036516515.1 Erysipelothrix sp.
GTATGGGGAAAGCTACATATATGCACACTAAGCCGTCCAAGTGTTGTGGCAGCCTTGTTAGGCGCGTTTATAATAATGAATGTTTTGATTGTTGGAAGGAGAGAAAGAAGTGAAAGAAAAATATCAGATTAGTTTTTCGGGGGGGCGTACTTCTGCGTACATGACTAAAATGCTTTTAGATCATTTTAAAGATAAATATGACTTCATTGTAACATTTGCAAATACAGGTCTTGAACATGAAAAGACGCTAGAGTTTGTTAATAACTGCGATCGGTATTTTGGGTTTAATACAGTGTGGTTGGAAGCAGATGTTCAACATGGTGAAAGAAAATCGACCCAGCATAAGATTGTGGATTTTAAGTCAGCATCAAGAAATGGACAACCATTCCATGAGGTGATTAAAAAATATGGAATACCCAACCCTAGTTACTTGCATTGCACTAGAGAGCTAAAACTAAACGTTATGCAGTCATACTTAAAATCAATTGGCATTGATTACAGGGAAATACCTACAGCAATCGGGATACGTGAAGATGAAACAAGGCGAGTTAACAAGAAAGCCAATGACATCAAGATCGAATACCCACTAATTGATCTATTCCCATCTGATAAACAGGATGTTTTGGATTGGTGGTCTAAGCAAGAATTTGATTTGGGTTTAGATGAGTGGGATGGCAATTGCAGAGGGTGTTTTAAAAAGTCATTTAAGAAATTATTTAAGCAACTTGATACAGATCCATCGGCAATTGATTTTCATATAGATATGGAAAGCAAATACCCGCAAGTTGGAAATAAGCCTGACAATTTGGATCGTGTTTTTTTCAGGGGTCAAACTTCCGCATTATCGCTTTTAGATATGTGGAAAAATAATAATGACGACACACCAACGCATCACTTGGATGGTGGTTGCTCTGAGTCATGCGAAGTCTACAGTACAACATGAAATTACAGCCTGATTAATTCAGGCTTTTTTTACACCTAAATAAAAACAATTGATAAAGCATATTTGAATTATTGATTAGACATAATATTAAAATAATATCATAATAAGCAAAACAAGGAGGCAGATATGGCTAATTTTGCATTAAGACTTGACCAGTCTACAAAAGATCAACTTCACGAAATAGCAAAGGCTGATAAGCGCAGCTTAAACAAACTTATTGAGTTTATTTTAGAAGATTACGTGGACAACTATAAAGCCGAAAAGCGCAAAAACCAAAAGCGTGTGCGTGTTAATTTGGAGGATATTTAAATGTCAAGAAAGCCAATTTCAAAAAAAGTTAGGTTTGAGATTTTTAAGCGCGATCAATTTAAGTGCCAATATTGTGGTGCTTGTGCGCCTGATGTTGTTCTGCATGTTGACCACATAAACCCAGTGAGTAAAGGTGGTGATAATGACTTATTAAACCTAATTACATCTTGCGAGCCATGCAACAACGGAAAGAGAGCAAGATTAATTGACGATAAGAGCATCATCGAGAAGCAAAGAAAGATGCTTGAGGATTTAGATAATCGTCGAGAGCAATTGTCAATGATACTTCAATGGCGAGATGAGCTAAAGAAGTTTGATGATGAGTTGTTAATGGAGGTTGTTAACAGGGTTGAAGATAAGGTCTGCTCAACTGTAAATGATAAGGGCTTATCTATCATTAAAGGCTGGTTGACAAAATTTGAACTCAATGAACTTCTTCAGGCTATAGATGATGTTAGGGAGATTTATAGCAAAGATGGCGAGTTAGATAGCGAGAAAATGTTTTCATTAATTCCTAAAGTTGCATTTTTTAATAGAAAGGGTGATGACGAAAAAGCTGTTAGATATATTCGCGGAATAT
Source organism: Erysipelothrix sp. (assembly GCA_036516515.1). Lineage (GTDB taxonomy): Bacteria > Bacillota_I > Bacilli_A > Erysipelotrichales > Erysipelotrichaceae > Erysipelothrix. The sequence goes on from DATBUC010000178.1 coordinate 1,833, forward strand.
TAAAAAACAGAATCTCTTATGTTGATGAGAGGAAGGCTTTAGATTGGATGATGCAGGCAGTCGAGTGCGGCATTCCTACAGATGACTTAAAGCAGATTGCCCTTGATGTTCGTAATTGGACTCAATTTAGACAGGTAATGGAGGACTTGATTGATGGCTAGGGCAAGAAACATTAAACCATCATTTTTTAATAATGATGAGCTTGCTGAATTAGATCCATTAGCAAGATTATTGTTTATTGGCATGTGGACAATTGCGGACTTTAAAGGCTGTTTTGAATATAAGCCAAAGCGCGTGAAGGTTCAGCTTTTACCTTACGATGACTGTGACATTGACACACTCGCGATTAATCTAGATAAATCTGGATTTATCTCGATTTATTCCGTACAAGGTCAACTATATGTAAAAGTATTGAATTTTGATAAGCATCAGAACCCACATAAGAATGAGCGCGACAAAGGTAGTGATATCCCTGATATTTCAGAAGCAGACTTTTTGTATTGTGAAAAATTAAACAATAACAACGAGTTACAAGATATCGAGATTAATCGAGATAAAAACGGAACTAATCATGATAAAAACGAAACTAATCGTGCTGATTCCCTTAACCTGATTCCCTCTACCTTGATTCCTGATTCCCTTAACATTGATACCCAATCTTCGGACAAGCCGAAGAAATCTAAAAATGTTTTAAGAACATTGCCTGATGATTTTGGTATTAGCGAAAGGGTTTTAAATTGGGCTAACGAGAAAGGCTACTCAAATCTTGAATTGCATCTTGAGAGATTTAGAGAGTTGGCAATCATGAAGAAGTACAAGTATGCAGATTGGGATTTGGCTTTTATGAAGGCAATTCGTGAAGATTGGGGAAAGGTCAATAAACCTGCTTACCAAACCAACGGATACCAACAGCAAAACACGCGAATGCAAGAAATTGAACAATTACGTCAAGAATGGGAGTTAAACAATGAATCAAATTACCAACCATACTGAAAAACAAATTGAAAAGATTAACCCGAATGATGTGTCTGGGGCTTTAAAGGGTTTAGTACCTAGATCGTTTGAAAAGACTTTTAACGGCTTGACCACAAAACAGGGGGAGTATGCATTCAGTCTTTGCATTCAAGGATTGACTAGAGAGCAAATTGCAGTCGGCATGAATGCAGTCGTTGAAAACGGATACTGCCCTGATCCTGCAATGTTCCGCAAATGGTGTTTGGGTGTGAAAGGGTTTATTAATGACGTTGATCCGATTGCAGCATCCTACAAGGGGAAATATGCAGCCCTAAATGATGTTCACACATGGATTACTGAGAAACATAAGACAGTTATCACAGAAGCATCATTTATTGCTTATGAACGCTCGCGTGGTGCGTTTTCAGACTTGAGTTGGGCATCTAACTATGAAAGAGCCAAAAACACCGCAGATCGCGTTTTTATGGATAATTACGAAGAAGTGGTAAAAGAGCTTATTCAGCAGGGGGTTAAACAGGAAATGCACGTTAATCCAGTTGAACTACCAAAACCAAAAGAAAAAGAGAGGGAAGTTCTTCCAATCGGTCATGCGAAGCATACAGAGTATTTGGAAAAATTAAGAGAGTTGACCAAGCGATGATACATGGAACGACACACGGATATAACAAGGGCTGTCGCTGCAATGAATGCAAAGCAGCCAAGTCGGAAGCGAATCGAAAGATGCGTGCGTCGAATGAAAGGAGAAGTGTTAATCCGCCTAAGATTGAGCTTGGTTTTGACTTCATGTTTAAGATGCTGATGTACTTAAAAAATGTGAATGATTGGGTTTCGGTTGATGAGTTGGTTTATAGATTCAACATTCAGCGCAGGCAGCTTAACAAGGTTTTGCGTGAATTTGAGGATAGTGAATACATCATTAGCAAGTTTGTGCAGACTGGGTTTCAGGAGGGTTATTACGCTTACATGGTGAGCGCAACAACGATTTTATCTATGAGTAGAGCTGATGAAATGTAATCACGAATACAACTATGATTTTTTCAGCCACGTTTGGGTGTGCTGGCATTGTGGAGAGGTGAGGAAATGAAGTTTAAATTAGGCCAAAAAGTTAGACATATTGAAAGTGGTCGTGATTTTTATATTGTAGGTATAAAGCATCTTCAATGGAATGATGGCGAACATAAGACAATGCTTATTGTTCATGAGAATGAAAATGCACCAACATCCAAAGGATATCGTGTTTGGCCTTTTCACGTCGAATTAATTAAAAAATAATCTTAAATATATTGCATTATATTTTGATTAGTATATATTGATCTTTAAATATGTACTAATCAATGGAGGTTGAAGTATGTGGGTAAATGAATATAGTTCTTCTGCTTTATACAGTGTTGTTGTTTTAATTGGCATCATTTTTAGTTTGTGCGCTTTTAATTACTTGCTATATCGACGATTAATGTCGAAATCAATATTGACGAAGCTACCGAAAGAAACACAAGCGCAGTATGTGAAACGTAAAGAACATGATCAGAGGTTTGGGAAATGAAACACGAAGATATTTTAAGAGCGCAGGAAGATGCGGAGCGATTCATTGAGTCGGTTCAAGAATACTTAAATGATAAAGCCCATGGTGGAGCGTCAGATTTTGAATTTAGCGGAAGTAAATGCAGAGCAACAGTTCGACGCAGATCAATGGATTTAACACGCGCACTATCAGCTATGAGGAATCCAAAATGAGCAAATACGATTGGTCGAATGTACCAAAAGAGGTTAATTGGATTGCTACGGATGCGGATGGATGGAAATCAATGCATGAGGTTAGGCCGAACAATGAGTTTAATGGTTGGGTTGATTCAACGGATATTGGGTACTATATGTTAATGATTCCAGAATTAAATAATTATAAGGGTAGCTGGAAAGACTCACTAGAGGAGCGTCCGAAATGAAAACAGAATACGAAAAAGTTTTACTGCCTAAATCGGTTCAGCAGGAATTGGAAAAGCTACGCGCACAAGCTATTTCGGATGCGTGTGAGATTGCTCGGTTGCAGAGTGGGTTTGATGAGTTGAGCGATAAGTGCTGGTTATTATTAAAAAACGATGAGAATAGCAGCGAGTTTGGTGATGCGCTTATTTGGATGATGAAAGAAATAAACCGCATAACAGGAGTTTGGAAATGATCATCGAAGCCACACCGTCAATTTATATTAAAGACCAATCGCTAAGTGATGAAGTTCAAGCGTGGATTGATGCAGGGAATAAGGTTAGTAAGATTGAAAGTAAGAAAAAGAATTTAGGTGAAATTGTTGCGCCAATGTTCAATAATTGCTCACAGTTTGATGCACACAGAAAGAACTTGGGTGATGGGCTTAAAGGTAGATCAATTATCCAAAAGCCGTTACTAGAGAAGTACAAGAGCGTTGTAAGCAAAAAAACCTGTTGGTTGGATATGTCAAAGGCTGTTGGTGGGTGTGTATCATCAACACACTTGAGCAGAACTGCAAAAGGTAAGACTTCAATCCAAGACAATGAAGTTTGGAATCGTGTTAAGGCCTATGCAGAACAAAAGATTAAAGAATGGGAATTGAGAAATGAAAAAGAAACTGGTTAAAAAGAACTTATTTGCAAAGTGGGAAATTATATCCACTGCTGAAATTGTTGAGAATGAGTACAAAGGAAAGCCGATTGATGATGCATTTTTCAGTCGTGTTTATGGTGGGAATTTTGTGCGCTTATATCGCGATGGTCGAACAGAAGCAAAACAGGTTTGGAGTTTGGAAATTGTCACCACTGCAAAGGATGATGAAGGTGTGATTCATACGCATGAAGTCGAGTGGACTTTTGATAAGCCAATGACTATCCGTGAAGTGTTGGGCGGTGCAAAGCATATCAAAATGAATAGTGGCGGTATTAAAACTCGATGGGTTGGCGTAACGAAGCAATGGCTCGACACTGTTGATCAGGATTTAAAGGGGATGGATGCTATTGAAGCATGGGCCACTGCAAAATGCACAGCGATGGTTAAGCCTAAAAGTGCCCAAGACATCATGGCTGATGCATTGGTGAATAAGTTAGTCGATAAGTATAAAAATAATTCATTAGTCAAAAGCGGTTAATGTGGTAATAATTGGTTAAGTTTTGGAGGAAACGAAAATGGTAAATAAAGAGCTTAAAGATTTAATCAAAGAAATTGCGGTGCTTTGTGTTGATAAGGGTATTAATTTTAACTGTAGTTACCATGAAGAAATGAATAGTTTTTCAATCATGGCTTCAACTTTTGATGGTGTTAAGGTTAATTCAATTGGCCCTACTTGCTTAGTTGTTGTCGACTGGAAAGAGAGTTCAGAACAAGATTTAATAATCCTGAAAAATGAGGTGGTTAATCATGGCTAATGTATTGGGTGGAATCGGGATGGGGCTTTTTGTTTTTTATATAGTTTTTGGGTGGACTTTTTGATGAAAGAATATTTGGTCAAGTCGAATGATTGGTCGTACTTGTACAAAAGCGATGTTTCTTGCTGCAAATCTGATGATGTAATTGAAATACCTGATG
>DATBUC010000179.1:0-4040 GCA_036516515.1 Erysipelothrix sp.
AGAACCCAATAACGTTTGGGCTGCAAATTTATAAGCCTGTGCTCTTGGCATTCCCGCAAGCACTGCAGCATCTCCCATCGCTTCAATCATCATAAAAACATAAGCTGGAGCTGAACCACTCACAGCCGTAACAGCATCAAATAAAGACTCTTCAATGACTTCTGCTTCCCCAAAGCTCTCAAAAATCATTTTTACTAAATCCAAGTCTTGTTCACTAACAAATTCATTAGGACAAAGTGCACTCATCCCCCTACCCACTAAAGCCGGCGTATTAGGCATCGTACGCACAATTTTTGTATGATCATTAAATAATGATTCTAAATACTCTAGTGACAGTCCTGCTGCGATAGATATGATGACACACGATTCCTTGAGATCATTTTTAATTTCCTCAATAACGAAGGGATAGATATGTGGTTTAACCGCGATAAATAGTACATCCGCTTTTTGAGCAACGCTTTTATTATCGCTCATAACATGCACTTTAAATTGGGCTTTCACCTTATCCAAATTTTCAGTGATGATATCAGATACATAAACCTGCGTATGCTGGATCACCCCTGCCTGTATAATACCCCCTTGTATTGCTTGGCTCATATTTCCTGAGCCAATAAAACCAATATTCTTTTCCATAAGCGCCTCCTTAATTTTAGTATAAGATATCAGGTAGTGATATGATATAAAAAAAGCAGCCTTTTCTTGATTTCTAACAAGAAAAAACTGCTTTGAGCTGTCATGACACTATCTTTGTGATTTAATGCACTAACTTAATTAATTTCTTTATTCAATTCCAAATACTAAGCCAAGTTTTTTAAATTTATGACTGAGTATTTTTGAAACAACAAGCCAAACTTTAACCAAAACCAAGTACAATAAATAATAACCTACAAGATAAATAAGCCTATAAGGAAAACCATGAATGATCAACTCGCCTGGGGGTCTTTGTAAATAACCATAATTACTATTCAAAGTTTGATTCACTAAGGAAACCACCACAAAATAAATCCCCATAATCTTGGCGATTAAGCCAAGTGACTGATGATGGATAACATATTGTCTCTTTTTACCAATATAAACCGGAATCAAAATCATCAGTGTATGACCAAGAAAAAACTGAATAAACATTGCCGAAGGCAAACCATTGCCTCCCGTATCAGCAATAATCAAAGCCATGATGGCTGAGGGAATACCCAATAAATACAAAATTTCATACAGTTTTTCACTATCTTTAAGCAATAATACAATATTAAATAACTGCAACAGTCGGCAGGGATAAAGTGGTAAAGCATCTACAACATCAAATTGATGACTTGCATAATACCACGAGTAAAGTAAAACTTGCTGTAACAGCGCAAGTCCCAACAAAATATAATGAACATCACTTCTTTTCTCAATATCTAAATAAACAAAGCGATAAATAAAAACCATGATTAAAAGTAATGTAAAAAAATGTTGTCCAGAAAACATTGTAAAGCTATTATCTGTAAAATATAGTTTTGAAAACATGCTTTACCTCCTCGCTAAAATCCTACCTATTATAAAGTATCTTGCAGGAGATTAAAAGCAATTTACAAAAAATCAATCGCTTTTTCTAATTTTTCTCTTCTATGCTCTAATTTCTCAGGTAAAGAAAGCTTATTTCCTAAAACATCCAATTTTTCATCAACAGTGAAGCCCGGACTTATATTAGATATTTCATATTGAATCCCATTATCGTCTTGAACATAGAGTGAAGAAAAATACAATCGATTTAAAATACCCGAATGCTTAAATTGAAAATGATCTAATCTATTTGCCCAATATTGTAAACTTTCATCATCAGTTACCGATAAAGCAATATGATGCACACTACCATAGCCTGGCTTTTCATCGGCACTTTGACTATCTTGATGGACATGAATGGCACTATGATGACCAGAGTTTTTACTCTCTAAAACAAACACTTTTGTCTCACTTAAATTTTTATTTTCATAGGCACCCACAAGATCATAGGCTAGAACTTCATGCAAAAACCGTACTGTATCGGCTGTATTGCGTACAGTGAGAAAGACAGGCCCTAAGCCAATAATCTCATATCCCTTGGGTATTTCCTTATGTTCATTTACGGCATACTGTAAATTAAAGTTCTCTTTATCATCAGAGACCAGCATCAATCTTTGCTGATCCTCATCCGTAAAATTAAATACTTTCATACCAAAAACTTGATAGATTGGTCCTACAAAAGGAGCTTTTTCACGCAAACGCTCATGCCAAAATGTTAATGCTGCATCATCTTTTACGCGAAAACTGGTACGTGAAATACTGTTGGTCCCAAAATGCGTTCGACCGGCATTTTTAAACTCAAAAAAAGTATAATCAGTACCCGGGTTGCCCAAAGCATCAGCATAAAACAAATGAAAATTATTTCCTGTATCTTGGTTGACCGACACTTTAACCAATCTGAGACCTAAAACTTCTGTATAAAACGCTTTATTTTTCACTGCATCTTTTGTAATTCCTGTAAAATGATGCATTCCTTGTATATTCATTTCATCACCTCTCCTAGTATCTCATGAAAGAACAATCTATTCATCCAAAATACACAAAAGCGCCCTAAGGCGCTTTCTTATAAGTATGGTGCAAAAATAGCTTTTAAATTATCTAAATAATTTTCATCATAAGCGACTTTGTGATCGACAAGTTCATGCAAGTCATCATGATGATCGATCATAATTGAAACAGTCGCATGCGCTAACATCTCTTTGTCATTGATATCATTACCCATGGCCACATAATCAGTAATACCCTGTTTTTTCAATGCTTCAAATTTATTGGTATGACAAGCAACAATATCGACGCTTAATGTACTTGGGTGTTGACGGAAACTTAGATCCAAGGCAGCAATTTCTTGCATCAAGCCCTCCAAGTCATTGGCTTCAAAAACGACAATTTTCATAATGTCGCCTAAATTCTCTAGTGAGTCATTTTTAGCCAGTTCACCTGCATTTACATATTTCATTAACTCATGCGATCCATCACCATTATAATGATAGTCCCATGCACCATCGGCTAGAAATATCGCCTCATATCTTTTCAATAACTCCAGTAACGATGCTTTAATGTCGGCTGAAAAATGACACATATCAATTACTTCATTATTGATACTTACCATCGCGCCATTGGCACCAATAAGACGATGATGTTGATACTTATCTTTAATTACAGGAACCATATCACGAATTGGTCGTGCAGAAGCAAAAATAACTTCATGACCTTGATCTTCTATCAAATCCAAAAGTTGCATTGCTTCTTGCGATAAATCAGTATAATCAAAACAAATTGTGCCATCGATATCAAAAACAAACTTCATAAATATACTCCTTTATTTATTTTTCCATAATTTTATTAAGAGGCCAAGTAAAACCAAAATGCCCGCTACGACAATAAACGCATTACCCTGACCTGTTGGCGGGATTGAACTTATCGGTATTGAACTATTCTTGATAAGCACCGAAACTTCTTGCTCATCTAATGTTACCACAACAGCATCATCAAGCATACGATAATCCTTTGGTGCTTTGACTTCAATGATTTCATAAGGTCCATAAGGTAAATCTTTAATTACGACTTCGCCATAACGATTTGTTTTGAATCTTAAAGCCTGATTGATGTCCCTACTAAAAGTAGCATCACTTGTGTAATATAAACCTTCACGTTTTAAGATAAATTCAGCACCAGCTAAACGATGCTCAGTATGCTCACTGTCCACTTTAATGATCCTAATTGAACCTTTTTGATCAATCACAGGTGTTTCACTTAAGCTATTCTCTATATTCAAAGTAGTTAATTGTGCTGGGCTATTTTCACTGATTTCAAATGGAATCTTTTCTGTAAGAAGATCATAACCTTCTGGCGCTTTTACCTCTATTAAGTTATAAGTTCCCAAAGCCAAGCCATCATACTGGGCCAAACCGTTCTTATCCGTAATAAGATGCAATGCTTCATCTCTATTTTCAGTCCAAGCATCTTTACCAAGATAGTGCCCCTTTTGTTCAATGACA
>DATBUC010000180.1:0-5693 GCA_036516515.1 Erysipelothrix sp.
AACGGAAACGGAAACGGAAACGGAAACGGAAACGGAAACGGAAACGGAAACGGAAACGGAAACGGAAACGGAAACGGAAACGGAAACGATCTTAAAATCTGAGATCATCTTTGGTACAACTGGAAAATTCAATAATCCAATTGTTTGGCCATTTAATCACAGCCAATTAAACAATAGACATATGTTGATTTTTGGATCTTCTGGTTCAGGTAAAACTTATGCTATTCAATGTATATTAGCTGAGTTAGCTAGCGTAGGACTATCTTCTTTTATTGTGGACTATACAGATGGTTTTCTTACTCAACATACAGAAAATATATACCGTAAGATTTGCAAACCTAAGGATTATTATGTAAGAGCTAAACCTCTTCCAATTAATCCATTCAAAGCATTTACTGCCGAATTAGAACCAGGCCTTGTCCTTGAAGATACTTCTTTTGACATAGCCTTGCGAGTAAAAAATATTTTGCTCTCAGTCTATAGTGATTTTGGCAGTCAACAAGCTGGTGTAATAGAAACAGTTTTAGATCAAGGACTACAGAATAATCCTCAATATTCTCTAGAGAATTTTTTAGAAGACCTTGAAGAAGACAGCGCTCGAGGAATAGGGATAGCAAATAAGATTCGTAGTTTAGTAAAAATTAATTGTTTTGATACTCAAGCTACAGATAACTTATATGAAGAAAGTATCCGCAAAGAATCTCCTGTTCAAGTTATTCAATTAACTAAGATTCCTTTGAGTTTGCAAAGAATATTAACCGAGTTTATTTTGTGGGATATTTGGGCTTATGTTCAAAAATATGGTCGTAAAGATAAGCCAATAACTATCGTACTCGATGAAATGCAAAATTTAGATCATGCACCTGACTCGCCTATTGATAAGATGCTTCGTGAAGGGCGCAAATTTGGAATTAGTCTAATTCTTGCCACTCAAACGATTAGTAACTTTAATAAAGAACAAAAGGATCGCCTATTCCAAGCATCAACAAAATTATTCTTCAAACCAGCAACGACTGAAATTGATAGTTTTGCCAAACTTCTGAATCAAGTTCAACCTCAATTTACTGTCTTGGAATGGCGTGAAAAACTAAATAATTTGCAAAAAGGTCAATGCTACTACATTGGATATGTTGATAACGGCTTGGGGCAACTAAGAGAAACAGCTCTTCCACTAAATATAACATCCCTAGAAAATAGAGATTTTAAAGCATGAATTTAGGATATAACTTCCCTACAACTTTCAAATTAGAAATTGGATTACTAGCAAAATTGCTCAAAGAAATTTCTAATGCTGAAAAGTTAGTTGGATCTATACAAGAAATATCTCATCGCACAGGAATTCCTACTGGCTCACAATCAGGAAAAGTTGAACCTATAATTTCATATGCTTACAGCTGTGGTCTGATTGATGCTAATAAAGAGAAAGGGTTATGGTCTCTTCACTTAACCTCACTAGGTAAAGTTATCTTAACTGAAGATGAAATATTAAATGAGGATATATCTCTGTATATGATGCATTTAATGATGAATCGTGTAGATAAAGAAGCACCTCAACAAGGTATAAATGCCGCTTGGCATGATGTATTCATCGCTAGTAAATACGCACTTTCTGATAAATTTAGAATTGATCAACTTGAACAATTTATTGTAAATAAACGAGGTAAAAAAGGTTATTTACGTAATCTCATCAACCTCATTATAGCAAGTTATGATCAAAATAATTTTGATGCCCCATTTAGTAAAATCAAAGTATTAGATGTAAATAAATTTGAAGACCAATTAGGCGCTATTAGATTATCGGCACCGTTAGAGTACAGTTTTTTTCCTGCTTATAGCGCATTCCTATTCCTAGAATGGGATCGCCTATTTGAGGGACAATCTCAAATTAGCTTTGATGAATTTCTCTCTTTAACACGCTGGAATTTAGTTCTTAATTGGTCAAATAAACATTTTTATCGATTACTTGATTGGATAGCTGAAAAAGGATTTATTCAAGTCGATAGACTAACGGGTAGTGCGTTGTTACTACGTCTTACCGATACAGAAACAGTTTTAGAAGATTTTTTTAGTGAGCTGATCTAAGTCATGAAATTACAAGAATTAGTTAAATTTAATCAACAAGGTTTTTTTGAGGGTGCGGTTCAATTAGGTTGGTTCCAAAATCGTGTTGACCAAGCAAACATCGCAGCTAACACCTTTATCTTCCATGGTCCACAATATCATGGCGTTATCAATGATCAAGATCAGCATACTCTGAAAGACACTGCTACTATTCTGGTCGAACTTATTGAAAGTCTTGCCAAAGCCCAACAAGGTCGAGAAGATAATCCCTATTGGCTAGCTACTGCAGGATATGGTGCTGGTAAATCTCATTTAGCTGTGACTATAGCAACGTTACTCTCTAAACCTACAACACCTTTAGCCAAATCCATCTTGGATAACTTAAACAACGTAGATCATCAACTAGGTTTACGTGCTAAGCAAAGTATTTCTAAACTAGAAAAGCCTAGTTTAATTATTGCACTTGATGGTATGGGTAACTTCCATCTTGGCAATGAATTAAATAGAGTTGTTTTAAAACAGCTTGAAATTCATAATGTGAATGATCAAGCCATTCGAGATTTGTCTCCCCGTTTCACTATTGCCCAAAAGTTTGTAGAGAAAAACTATAATCTACAAATCGACAAGTTTCAGAATATTTTAAAACAATATGATCAGATATCAATTTTAGAAGCCTTATCACAGAATAATGAAGAAGTTTACGCAGCTGTTGATACAATCTTCTTAGACTCTACAGGCAGTGCAATTCCTGTTGATGGTCAAGAATCTGCTCAAGACCTCTTACAGACTCTATGTGATGAATACTGTGGCTTAGACAAACCGTTTGAAAATATCATTATTCTATTCGATGAGTTTGGACGCTATTTAGAGTATGCAGCTGATCGCCCTGACTTAGCTGGTGATTCCACCCTGCAACAAATATTCCAGGGAATACAAGACAACTCAAACAAAATTAGATTTATTGGGTTTATTCAATATGAATTAAAAACTTACCTAAAACGTTTTAATGCAAAAAATGCAAGACAACTTCAACGTTATATCACACGTTTTGATACAGCCAATAAAGTACACCTCTCCTCAAATTTAGAAACCATCTTTGCCAATATTATTCAAAAAGATGATATTGAATTGTCTAAATTACTTGCACAGTATTCAGCTGAAGAAATTTTTCATCAAACTTGGTTACGTATAGCTCAATATATTCCTAAATCCAAACTATATCCTGTTTGGAGTAATGAAAAATTATTTACACAAGTGATTGCTAAGGGCTGTTGGCCTCTTCATCCTCTTGCCACTTGGTTATTAACTAGACAAGATAATACTGTTCAATCTCGTTCAGCTCTGACTTTTATTAAAGATTTATTGCAAAAAAATGCGGAAAATGACGTATTTGGCGCATCCCATCTATTACAAGTATCTGCCGCAGAGTTGGTGCAAAATCATTTATTAGATGAAATGATAGCCGCCGAGCGTGATACTGGTGCTAATGTAATGGAGACCCTACAAGCACTACTTCACAAATTTCATAGTGCTTTAACCCTTGAAAGCTCGAGAACATTAACAGCAATTGCTTTATTTCAAAATCTAAAATTAAGACAGTTGAGCCAACACCAGGCAAATGAGCTTCTCCAAGAGCTTTCTAATTTCGACGAAATTAAGCTAAATAATCAAATTAAATATTTGTCTGAAATAGGTGCTGCTGAGTGGAATAATGACCTAGGTCGCTATGAGCTATTAACTGACGGTGCTAGTCGAGCTAGTTTTAATTCTTGGATGAGAAAGACCTGTTCTCAATTTACTGCAAAAGATATTGGTGAACTTTTCCTTAGTAAACCAAATGAGATTGGTTTAAATGCAATTGAGTGTAAATTTTCTCAGAATAATAATATCTCAACTTTAGACTGGCTTTTTTCTCCTAGAAATTATCTTGTAAATCAAATTACTAGTCAAACTCTAGATATTCTTATAGATGAATGGAAACACAATAATACATATAAGGATGCCAAGGGACGCATTATATATATCTATGTACAAAGCAATGAAAATTTAGATGAATGTAAAAAAACAATCTTCGAAACTATTAACAAATCTTTAGCCAAACATAAAATTACTAAATTACCTTTCCTTTTTGTCTACTTACACGATCATGATGAAAAGTTAGGACAGACTTTAATTCGCTTGAAATCAATCGAAAGTATGTCTGATGAAGATCGTCATCAATTTATGCGATTTGTCCAAGAAGAAAAAGATGACATCCTCACATCATTAAAAAATATTTCAGCATCTTTACTGAAAAATCGTGAATATTTTTCACCAAGTCTTTCCATATTACCTTCCACACGCCTATCAAATATCGCTACAACAATCTTTGAAAATTGTTATCCATCAACAATTCCTTTTGTCTTTGATGGATTACAAATGAATCATGCAAATGGACCTGCTGATATCCTGACTTTATTTAAAATTATGTTGAATCGTCAATTTTCAACAGCGTGGTTACAAGGACAAAAAACCTCATTACAAAATCGATTTGATACTCTTTTTACACGAACATGGAAAGCTATCAATTTACAAACACATAAGCTCATAGCTCCTCAGGATGAGAAAGTTAAAAGCTTATTCGATTTTCTAACTACCACATTAACCATTAATCCAGAATTAGACCTCAAATCCTTACATCAAAAGTTTGTTTTGCCTGGTTATGGTCTTAATGATTGTTCATTTACTTTATTATTAGGGCTTTATTTAGCGCAGGATTACCCACAATATCGACTACTCTATAAAGGTCAACTTAAAAACACTTCTGAATGGTTGGAATTAGCAACGAGTAAAAAATCATCTTCGATTCTTAATCTTAATGTCCTAGCTGAGACGCAACTCCAGCAGATGACTATGAGTGTACGAGATGAGTGGATTCTTCTATTTAATGAGTTAAGCTTAGAAAAAAATCCTAAAAAATTATTAAAGCTTTATCAAGATGTTGAAACAAAGAAAACTGTCGACCCTATCCCTCTAGATTTAGAGGCTCAATACAATTTAATCAAGAATCAGCTCAAAGATACTTTTGAAGAACATAATCGCCAACAAAATGCTTTCGACAGCATTCTGACACAAGTCATTAAGGGTTCTGATAGCAACGATATTCGTGACTATCCTAAATTACTTAATGCTCTACCAAAACTCGTACGCCATAACAAAGACATTGAACAGAAAAAAAGCCACGTTGAATTACCAGTAGCTATTTCAATAGATGATTTGATATCTAAAGGAAAAAATATATTAACTTCAAAATTTAATCGATTCTTTGATGACTTAGTTTTGATTTCACACCTTGAAATCAATTCATTTCGAGAAAAATCTGAGCAATATCAAAGATCCTTCAACTCTTTATCAATGCAAAATGAAGCAAATAAAGTCCAAGATAAAACAAATGTTTTAATCCAAAGAGTCGAAGAACGTGAACGCTTTAAGTATCTCTTACAAGATATTGAAAGCTATATCAATACTTCACCAAATAAAAGCATGAAGAAAAAAGATCTTCAAATTTTAATCAATGAAGGTGATCGTCTTTTAAATGACATGGAGAGTAAGCCTAAAATATTTGATTCAGCACAAACTTTGATTGAGAAACA
>DATBUC010000181.1:0-5353 GCA_036516515.1 Erysipelothrix sp.
CTGGTACGATCTTTTAATAAATGTTCAACCGCGTGTTGAATCACCATTTCTGTCTCTGTATCAATTGATGAGGTCGCTTCATCTAAAACGAAGATTGCTGGGTCGACTAAAATGGCTCTGGCAAAAGAAATTAACTGTTTTTGCCCAGAGGATAAACGGCCGCCCCCTTCACCAACATCTGTTTGATACCCTTCTTTAAAACCGGTAATAAAGTCATGGGCACCCACCATTTTTGCTGCAGCAATAACTTCTTCTTCGGTGGCATCTAATTTTCCATAACGAATATTATCTTCAATGGTACCTGAGAAAAGATGCGGTGATTGTAAGACGTAACCCAATTGTGAACGCAACCATGCAAGTGAGCGATCGCGATAATCTTTACCATCAATCATAATTGAACCTGAAGTCGGCTCATAGAAACGGCAGATTAAGTTCACAATTGTACTTTTACCACTTCCTGTTTCACCCACTAAAGCAATCCGTTGTTTCGGCTCTACTTTTAAGTTGAAATTTTCTAAAATGGGTTCATTTTCGACGTAGTGGAAATTCACATCTTTAAACTCAACACCCCCAACAATGGGCTCATAGTTTTCTGGTTTTGGATTTAAGACGGTACCATAGCGGGCAATGACCTCATCACGATCTTGGATGGCTGCTTCCGTTTCAATTAAGGATAAGACCCGTTCAGCGGATGCTTGTGCCATTTGTAATTGTGATAATATTTGCGCAATGTTTTGCAGTGGTTGGAAAAAACTACCCGAGAACTGGGTAAACATTATCAAGGTTCCCACTTGAATAATGTTTTTTACCAACATCTCACTCCCCAACCAAATAATCCCTGATTCACTTAAAGTAATCAATAACGTGATAATGGGCACATAAAGTGAGGTTAAGAAGATGGATTTAAGGGCCTTACTTCTTAAATTTTCCGTTAATTGAGAAAACTCACCGTACTGTGTTTTTTCTAAAGCCAATGTTTTCGTCGTTTGGGCTCCAGATATCCCTTCACTATAGGCGGAGGTAATTTGTGAGTTGATGGCTCTTAATGAACGATAGTTTTTCAACATTCTGTTTTGGAACCAAGAACTTACAAAATAAACAAACGGAATGATAATAATCACCATCATCGCCAACTGCCAATTAATCACCAACATCACAATCAGCAAGGCCAGCATAATAAAGCCACCCCAAACTAAGTCAATTAAACTCCATGACAAGATGGCTGATAAACGACCAATATCACTGGTCACCCGAGCCATAATCCACCCTGAGTCAGTCGTATCATAATAGGAGAAAGATAACTCTTGTAATTTCTCCATTGATTTTTGTCTGGTTTCATAACTGATGTTCGCTTGAATCTGTCCACTGCGGTAAACAAATTGGAAGATTAAGTAGGCTTGTAAAGCAATGATTAAGATATAAACTATTGCATAAATTATAATTTCTTCTTTACTGCCTTGGCCCACAAAATAAACATCAAAAGCCCGACGGTTTAACAGTGGTTTCACCACACCAATAACAGATTCAATCAAGATAAATCCTAACGCAATTTTTAAAGCTTTCTTTTCTGAGGCCGCTAAATCTAAAATACGTTTCCATAAAGATAAATCTAAGGCGTCTGCTTTAATTGTTTGATCTTCATGTCTAGCCATTAAAATCACCACTTTCGATTCGTTCATCTTGTATTTTCGCAATGTCACGATAAATACCTTGGGCTTTCAATAATTCTTCATGTGTGCCCATTTGCACAACCCGTCCTTGATCTAAAACAATAATCATATCTGCTTGGGCAGCGGTGTTAATACGATGGGTTATGATTAATTTGGTTGCTTCTTTTCGCGTTTCTTTTAAAGCTTCTCTAATTTGCTTATCAGTTTGTGCATCTAGCGCCGAAAGAGAATCATCAAAAATAATAATCGCTTGATTTTTAATGACTGTACGGGCAATCGCAATTCTTTGCTTTTGGCCCCCACTTAAAGTAACCCCTTTTTCACCTACAGGTGTTTGGTAGCCTAAATCAAAGCCGGTAATCGCGTTATGAATCGAAGCAATATTGGCTGCATGATAAACTTGTTGTTCTGAGGCGTCGGGTTGAGAAATACGAATGTTTTCGTAAATGGACTTTGAAAACAAGAAGGGTTCTTGTAATACAATCCCAACTTGACTTCTTAAGTAATCACGAGAAATATCAGTAATGGGCGTTTCATCGATATAAATCATACCTGAGGTTGGATCATAGAGTCTTGTCAATAAATGGGCCATGGTTGATTTACCACTCCCAGTAGGACCCATGATTGCGACCGTTGTTCCTGGATTAATAATAAAAGAGACATCTTTTAAAATACGGGTGTCAATATCATCTGCGTAAGCAAAAGATACTTGTTCAAAGGTGATTTTACCTTTTAACTGTGGTCTTACACCCACTTCTAAATCCTCTTGCTCTACTTCTAAGATTTCATTTAATCGTTCAATGGCTACCGAGACTTTTCCCATATCTGATAAAATACGGCCAATACTTCTTAAAGGCCATAAGACCATGCCTATATAAGAGATAAAGACAATCGCATCACCCATGGAAATAATACCGTTTCTCACCATGAGCATGCTGGCAAATAGAACGATAAAGAGTTGGAGAAAACTAATAAAATCAGAAAAGCCCCAATACATCCCCATTAATTTCAACATATGTTTCGTTTTATCACGATGGTCCTGATTTTTCTCAGTGAATTTTTCGAGCTCGTACGCTTCGCGGTTAAACGCTTTCACCACCCGGACACCATCTAAGGATTCTTGAAACACATTTGACATCGCGGCTTCTGCTTCGTCAGCTGCTCTAAAGTTATCTTGCATTTTCTTAAAGAAGACAAAAGCAAAAATTAAAATAAACGGGAATGTGATCATCGAAATCAAGGTCAACTTCACATTAATTTGTAATAAGATGACTAAAGAAACCACAGTCATCAAGATGGCATAGATTAAATCTCTAATTTGATGATTTAAAAAGTTGTTGATTTGTTCAACATCACTGGTCACTCTTTGAATCATGTCTCCTGTTTTCGCTTGAACATGATAAGAATAAGGTAAGTGTTGAATATGGTCATACAATTCATTTCTTAATTTTTCGGTTGCTGTTTCACCAATGGTTCCAGCTAAATAATCACGCATCAAAAGAATCGCCCCACGGATCATAGTGAATATAACCATCACTAAAGCAATGATCCACAGATGGCTTTTGATATACTCAATCCCACCTAAAGAACGGGCTAAAAATTGCTTGAAAGGTGTATCTAATGCTTTCCCCATGACAACATTATCGATTGTGAAACTTAATAATAATGGATTAATTAAAACAATTGTGACAAATAAGATTGTGGCAATAAACATTCCCACAAAATGTTTTTCTTTTCCTTGTACATATTTTTTGATAAAGTCAGATTTTTTCATATGTACCCACCTATTACCTCTCTATAAATTAATTTAAATATTCAATTTTCTTATGCTACTTACATCGATCTCTATATAGTATCACATTGCAATCCCCCTTATTAGATCTTACTTACCATTCATTTTATCACAAGTTTTTTAATATAAAAGGTAAAATATCGATATCAAGTAAATTAGTTTTTTTTGCATAAAATGGTATAATTGAGCAAGGTGATAAGATGACAAAATTAAGAATTATCGCGACCAGCGACATTCATGGGTATATACACCCCAGCGACTACCGCGAAAAAGGCGCGCATGCCCCTTTAGGGCTTTCTAGGATTGCCACTGCAATCAAAGACTATAGGGATAAAGGACCCGTTCTATTATTAGATAATGGCGATGCATTCCAAGGTAGCCCCTTGCTAATGTACTACCATGACCACCCTAATCGATATAACAACCCAATTGCGCAAGCATTCAACTACCTCAATTACGACTATATTAATTTAGGGAATCACGATTTTAATTATGGACCCGCGCGTTTAGAAACTTTTATTAAAGAAAATAATGCCCCACTTTTAACCTCAAATATAAAAATAAATGGTGAAGTGGTCGGTCAAAGTGAAATTATTGAAATTGAAAATAAGAAAATAGCTCTTATTGGCGTGACAACCCACTATATTCCCAATTGGGAACGACCAGATCATATTCGTCATATGAGTTTTGCCGATGCTTATGAATCCATGAAAAGTGAAGTTTTTCGTTTAAAAGATTCCGTGGATATTGTCATTGGCATGTATCATGGCGGCTTTGAGAAAGATTTAGAAACAGGTGAGCCAACAGAAACTTTAACTGGCGAAAACCAAGGTTATCTCATGGCTGATATTGAGGGACTAGATATTTTAATTACCGGACACCAACACCGTTCTATTGCTGGCTTCCTTCATGGTACAGCAGTTACCCAAACGGCTTTTAAAGCGCAAGAGTTTGCCCTTATCGAACTTGATCTTGAAACAAAAGAAATCAAGCCTCAACTCATTGATGCAGGTCACTATGAACCCGATACTGAATTACTCAAACACTTTTCTGATCTTGAAGCAGCCACGCAAGTATGGCTTGATCAAGAAATCGGATATTTATGTGATGGTGATCTGTTGATTGAAGATGAGTTTGCCGCCCGTAAACAAAAACATCCTTTGATCTCTTTATTAAATCAAATTCAAATGGACAAAACTGGATCACAACTTTCATCCAATGCCATGTTTAATCAAGCCAAAGGATTTTCCCAAAGAATTACCATGCGTGATCTGGTCAATACTTACCCCTATCCAAATACGCTTGTTAAAAAGGAAATTGATGGAAAGAACTTAAAATTAATGTTGGAAAGAACGGCAGAATACTTTACATTGGATGCACAAGGCAACATTGCCATCGCCGAAAATTACTTTACCCCTAAACCACAACATTACAACTACGATATGTTTGATGGCATCGATTATACGATTGATGTTGCCCAACCGATCGGCAAAAGAATTGTGGCTTTAACTTATCAAGGAAAACCAGTTCAAGATGAAGATACCTTTACGATTACGGTAAATAACTACCGCGCCAGTGGTGGTGGCAAATACGAAATGGTCAAAGAAGCCAAAACTTTAGAAAGCTATCAAGAAGATATGGTTGAAATTATGATGGATTACTTCAAACGTCATCCAAAAGTAAAAGTTGATCATAAAAATAATATTACACTCATAAACTCAAATAAAAAATAAAAAGAGGGAGCGCTATGAAAAAACTGACAGCAATGCAACATTACGTAACACAAGAAAACGGTACTGAACCCGCTTTTAGTGGGGAATACGATGATTTTTATGAAGCAGGGATTTATGTTGATGTGGTTAGTGGTGAACCTTTGTTTTCATCAAAAGAT
>DATBUC010000182.1:0-4676 GCA_036516515.1 Erysipelothrix sp.
AGCATTAGAGCTATCAGGTAGTAAAGAACGGATAGATCATCGAAGCTATGAAGCTCAAAATTTGGATTTGGAGGCCACCATTCATGAGGGACCAAAAGTCACTCAGCTTAGACGCAAAGGTATTGAGACAGAAATCAGTCAGCACAATGACCAGGTGAAGCTCAACAATGAGAAGCAAATGCTGTCATCTCCTGAAGATATGCAACAAATGTTGGATCGAGCTAATGACTTTGCTAGCTCAAGACTAAATGAATGGAAAGCACGAAAAGAACAAGAAAGACAAGAGCAGCTTAAAGTTCAGAGGCAGGAACAAGCAAGGATTGAAGCTGCGAATAAACAAAAAGAGGAAAGCCATAGTGTTTATTGATAGAGGATTTTCACGATGAAAAACGAAGATGAGTTAATGATTGCTTTGGATATTATTAAAACCTATAGCGAAGCTGTGAAGATTAATGGAGATCAGCTCAATGATGCTATTGGAAAGATAGACGATATTAGATCAGATTTGATTAGAGCAGCCAAAATTCAAGCCCAAGAAACGGTTAAAAATGAGATAGCAGAACCTATCAAAGAATTAAAAAAATCATCTGATAAATATTGGAATGAAACATCGTATTTAGTTAGTAAACTTCAAGAGCAGTCTGAAAAAAATAGATGGCGTAACAGCTTTATTTTGGGTATTGGTTCATCTATTTTGCTTGGTTCTATGGTGTTAGGTATATTTCTATGGTTGCCAGGCTTAGATGAAATTAAAGAACGTCGAGCCGCATACAATATGTTGATGAAATATGGCTTAGATATATCAACTTGCAATGGGAAAACTTGTGTAAAGGTTGAATCGAATCAATGCCCATATGGGAAAGAAGGTAATTATTGTCTTGCTATTATTAAATAGCTTAGTCTATACCAATAGACATCAGCATCAAAAAATATGCTAAATTAATAGTTGTTAGCTATAATTTATAGAGAGATTAGATGGAACTCCAACATATTCGTATACAGGGATTTAAAAGTATAGAAGATGTGACTTTTGAACCGAAAACGGGCTTTTCTTGTTTAGTAGGCTCAAATGGATCTGGAAAAAGTAATTTTTGTGATGCTTTAATTTTTTTTAAAAATGTCGTAGTAAAAGGAGTTTCTAGTGCTATACAAGAGATTGGAGAGAAAAATTTATTGACGGACTCTCAAGAGATTAGTTTTTCATTAAAAGCAAACCATCCTGGAAGTTCAAATGTATATGATTATTATTTATCTATAAATATACAAGAAAAAAAAATCATTGCTGAAAATTTATCAACAGAAATATTCTCAATCTATTCACGCAAACAAGATGCTGCTGACAAGTTAGACTTGGAAAAACTCCAAAATTTCCTTAATGATATTTTAGTTCAACTAGAGGGTTATAAAGAAGAAAGCAAGAAGGATAAAAAATCAAAAAATAAAAAATTTGAAGACATCATGAAAACTCTAGAAAAAAATAAAAAACAGAGTTTTAGAGATAATATTCAAGATGAATTGAATTCTGATAAAACAGCTTTAAGCTTTTATTATGAAAATGAAAGCATATATAAATATATAGAAAATTTAAATGTTTTCAGGATTAATCCTTTAGTTCCCAAATTACCTAATAAGATTTTTAATGATTCTAATTTATTAATGTATGGAGAAAATTTAGCAACAATACTTTTAGCTCTTCAAAAAGATAAAAATAAATGGGCAACCCTCCATGAATTATTGAGTTTGATTGTTCCAAGTGTTGATGAAGTTTCGTTACAAAAAGGAGACTTTGACGATCAATTAATGCTCAATTTCAAGGAAAATGGAAAAGTTTTCCCTGCAATTTCTATATCAGATGGAACAATTTATACACTAGCAATTCTGACAGCGATACTTTGGAATCAAGATAAAGATTCATTAATAATTATTGAAGAACCAGAGAGAGGAATCCATCCACAAGCTATAGTAGAAATTATTTCTTTCATTAAAGAGGCTGTGTTAGAAAAAAAATTAAGCATCATCATTACTACTCACAGTGAAACTGTAGTTCGTAGTTGTACCTTAGATGAACTTTGGATAGTTGATAAAATTAAGGGGTGCACTAAGCTAAAAAATGCTAAAGAATCAAATCCTCATTTGAAAGAAGCTTCTTTGGATCAGGCATGGCTCATGAACTTATTAAATGGTGGGCTACCATGGTGAAAAAAATAGCTTTTATCGTTGAGGGTGATACGGAAAAAATCATAATTGAATCAGATACATTTAAAAATTGGATAAAAAACTTTAATCTTGAGCTAATAGATCAGGTTATTAATGCAACAGGAGGAGGAAATTTACTGCCTGATAAAATTGAAGACATGATTTATACTTTAAAAAATCAAGGTGCTGAACATATTTTCATACTAGCTGATTTAGAATTAGCACCTAGTATTCAGAGTGTCAAAGATAAAATGGAACACCCTGAGGTTAAAGATATTTTTATTACTGTAGTGGCGTTAGAATCATGGTTTTTAGCTTGTAGTAGTGCTTTAGGCAAATGGTTACAACAAGACGAACCATTTTTTACTGAAAATCCTGAAGACACTTCCCTAGAAATGCCTTTTGAACGTATAAGAAAAATTGGAGTGGAAGTACGTGGTAGAGGGATTAGTAACAAAGTAGCACTTGCAAAAACTATGATTAATCATCATGGTTTTAATTTTGAAGAAATTTTAGCTCATCCTAACTGCTCATCACTAAAATATATAGAGCGGGTCCTGAAATCCCTTAATAATCCTTGATTATACATACCTATAAAAACAGTATTATTTACTGAAAAAACGAGCAAACCAACTAGTGGTTTGCTCGTTTTTTTTATGTTCAAGCATAAGCATGGCTTGTTTTAAGCTTTTGTTATGTTCATTCTTTTCTTCGATGATTTGCTTTAAAAGCTCAA
The DNA here is from genome assembly GCA_036516515.1 of Erysipelothrix sp. Taxonomy (GTDB): domain Bacteria; phylum Bacillota_I; class Bacilli_A; order Erysipelotrichales; family Erysipelotrichaceae; genus Erysipelothrix. Next base: position 2,933 of record DATBUC010000182.1, read on the forward strand.
TTTCTTTTTCCAATAGAGCTATTTGATTGATTTCATCTGTAGTAATAGATGTAGCATTAGGTGTAGTGTTCTGACTGATTTGCTCATTTTTAATATGCCCGATAGGTGTAGTAATTAATTGACCAAAACATCTTATAAGCTCAGATGTATCAATACCTACTATACCTGTATGACTGTCTGTGGTTTTAGATAGTTTTCCTGTCTTAATATATGACTGAATGGTGCTCTGTAATTTTTGCTGCTTCTGAAATGCTCACAATGGCCATATATTAATAGTCCTCTTAGGATTATACATTCTAATGTTTAGTTAAATTCATTGGTACCCTGAATTTTGATCAAAAACCACATGATATTCAGATCCAATACGTTTTAATAACTCAGGCCATTCTTCTCCAGGTCTTGCCAATTTTCCTGCTTCATATTCAGTTATACGTTTACGTTTAGGTTTTGACACCTTAGCTTCCTCTTTTATTTCTTCTGTTAAATCTTTCAAACAGACGCGTTTAACAAAAGTTACTTGATTCTTTTTGCCATCAAATTCAACACAATAATCAGGTAATTGATTACTTTCAGCCAATGATTTAATAGCTTTTCTAAATTCTTTCATGCTAGCAGTGCTACCACTACGCTGATGAAGCGTAGATAGGTTAAATTTCCATGATTGATTATTTCCGCAGTGTTTTCTAGCTAATTCATAAATTCGACGATCTAAGGGCTTTCTGAGGCGAAAATAATCAGGGTTTATGGTTAAAACAGATTTGCTTGCAATAGATCTATACAGCCACTCAGGAAGTGTTACTGACACCCTAATCATTCGGCCATCTTTTTCTTCAACAATTCTCCAAGCATCTATCAAACCAAAACCTCGAGCTTCTTTAATTTTATCTGTTTCAATATTTGTTGTAACTCTAGTACCTGATAAACGATCTAAACTATCTTTAGTTCTTTCATAGGTAGCTCCACAAATGTGCCTATTTGTAATTTTTAAGTAATCATAGATAGTAAAGTGTACTGTTCTATTAATTTCCTCACCATCTCTTAATGCCTGCATAAGCTTGGAAATGCAATAAATCCAAATATCTTTATCATGAATCGTGGCTCGTCCATACTTAACACTAGGTACTATTTCTATTCTAAAGTCGCCTTGGCAATATTCTCGTATTTTTTTATCGCCAGCCTTTAATGCAAATAAAGGAAATTCCATGCTAGCCATGTCTAATTGGATGCTAATAGCATCAAATATGTCTGCTATAAAAAAATCTCTCTGTGGATGTTTAATAGGACTTAAATGATTTCCAATATTAGAATCAATCCAATCTACAGTATTTGGGCATGAATGCACTTCACTATTGTTCTTATTAGTATCCATAAATATTAAGTACCTCCTACTATTTTATAAATATTCTGACATGCCCAGGAATGCTATTGTACGTTTACCCCCCTGTCAAGAATTTTATTGTACATTTACCCCCTCATTTTGTACATTCACCCCCCTTCATTTTGTACATTCACCCCCCTTCATTTTGTACATTCACCCCCCTCATGTTTTTTGAACCTCCCTAATACCAACGTATTGAATAGTGTTTTTTTTTACTAAATCATTCTTTAAATCATTCTTTAAATCAAAAAGAAGGCTTCGCCTGGGGTTCTGTGGTTCTGTCGCATTAAGGAATTCAAGGCCTAGTTTTCAACTAGGATTATCCATTAGCCAACCAAAGAGTAAAAGGTAGCCACAGGAGATCGG
>DATBUC010000183.1:0-3543 GCA_036516515.1 Erysipelothrix sp.
TGAATCTCTTTGTCTACCCAAATATGATGTTTATCAAAAGAAGCTATTGACACATGTGTGATTGGTTCTTCTATTTTGAGGACTTCTTTTTGATCAATTTTTAAAGTCATTTCCTGATTTTTTTGTAATAAATAAAAATCAGAAGCAACGATATCCAGCCAAAAATGATCTGTTTCTTGATTAAAAACAGCAAAAGAAATCGCACTCATCCCCAAGGGTAGGTCACTTTTGAGTTCATGTGCTTTAGGAAGTTTATGTATTGAGATACATTTAAGTTTGGCATCGCTAAGGGCCTCTAAAATTGTAATCCTAATCTTCCTCGTTTTAACCTTCGGGATTCTTAGTAATCTACGAAAACCAATTGTTGAACCCTGGGCAATTTGTTTCCATTGATGATTGTATTCAATTTCAACTTTAAATGATTTTACACTTTGCCCAAACGCTATTGCTTCTTGAATATTGATTACATCAAATTCTTGCTCCGTTTCAAAACTAATTTCTAAGCTTTGATTAATATCAACAGATTGTGGCTGTTGGTTATCTTTTTGAAGTAATTGTTGTGGAAAATTAACCGCTTTAATTTTTTTATTGAGATTATTTTTATACATGGTATTAATAACATCATGAAAGTCATAAAGCCGTTTGACATAGTCATCATCAAAACGTCCTTTTTTATTAGGCGGAATATTTAATAATAAAGGAGCTCCTTTACCAACAGAATTAAAATAGATATCTAATAGTTGATCTAACGGCTTTAAACCGCTCCCATCGCCGTAAAACCAACCACTACGAATCGATACATCACATTCACCAATTGAATACATGTCGCCCGCGATATCACCATGATTGAGATATTCATTGATCGGTACTGGATACGTTTCTTTTTCAATAATGTCTTTGCTTACTTTTTGCCAGAGTGGATCGCCAGCAATACCAGCCTCATTACCAATCCAACGTACAGATGTTGGTTTTGTTGAGAAAATATTAATATCTCCTTGATACTTTCTAATAACTGCAAACCATTTATCAAAATCATACGTAACATGTTTAGCCCCATAACCATGAGCCCCATCCATCCATACCTCAACAAATTTACCCTTATTACCGTACTTTGGATTACTTAATATCTCCTCTAATTGTAATGCATAATATGCATTATACTCATCCTGCGTTTCCCTGCTATAACGTTTATCATGCGCATCCCAAGGAGAAAGATAAAGTCCAAGTCCCATATCATATTTGCTAACTGACTTAGAGATTTCCTCTAATAAATCAACCTGACACGCGCTATTTGCGATAGTGTAATCAGTATATTTACTTGGATAAAGTACAAAGCCATCATGATGCTTTACCGTCAATATAACACGTTTAAATCCAGTCTCTTTTAAAACCCTTATCCACTGATCAGTATCAAGGTCGGTAGGATTAAAAAGATTTAAATCATAAGGGCCTTTGTCACCCCATTCAACACCGGTGTAAGTATTGATACCAAAATGAATAAAAGCTGCCAGCTCTTCTTTATGATAAGCCAGTTGATTGATACTTGGTTTTGGTAACATCTTAATAACCTTTCTTTTTGAAATATTCATAGATTGGATTTGCAATGAGTGCATTACCAATATGATTTACATGAACCCTATCTTGAGAAATAGTAGCAACATCATGAACTTCTAAATAAGCATCCATATTTTTTTGAATATCAATATAGTCAACATTTTGTCTTTGGGCACATTCTTGTAATATATTTTGATATTTATCTGTCAATGCTCTCATTTTGTCTTCTTTATCCAACTCTAAAAAGAATGGCGATAAAATAACCAATTCTTTTCCAGAATTTTTAATTTGTTGAATCAAACTGTCAATATTTTGTTGATAGTCTTCTTCTAAAACCCAATGTTCTTTTCTTGTTGGCTCAAAACGCTGCCATACATCATTAATACCAATCATCATGAATACTGTATCAGCTTCTGTACTTAAGACATCTTCATCAAGTCTTTCAAGTAATTGCGTTGTGATATTACCACTAATACCCTTATTAATAAAGAAAAAATCATTATTAAAATTCTCACTTAATAAACGGGCATGTAGATGCTTAACATAGCCTGTACCTAAAGCTGCTTCTGTAGCCAGATCAGCCTCTCTATCTCTAAAAGTATCTGTTATTGAATCTCCAAAAAATAATATAGTTTTCATAAAAACCTCCATAATTCTATCTTCATTATACCGATTATATATAAAACTATGTAGGTAATTTTTAGAGATATTTGTAAAATAAAAAGACCTTGGCCTCAACCAAGATCTTTATCACCAAGTAACTTATCAACAAGAAATAATGAGACATAAATTAATACAAGCATGATTAAAAAGTATTTTTCTTGTAAAAACAGTGCTATGTACCCTAAGAATGGAATACTAAAACTTACAACCCCCAAAACATTTTCAAACAATACCGGTTTCGCATCTTTTGTATTATTAGCGTCACCCTTAGTGATAAACGTCTTCTCCTTGCTGTCTTTTTCAATAACGCGATGTGTCGCAACCATTAAATCTTCATTCAACACATAAGTGATGACGTCACCTGGTTCAATCTTATCAAATTGAGTTTTTTTAGCATACACAACAGAACCGACTTTTATGTGAGGCTCCATACTCCCACTTACTACCGCAAATGGTCTAATATTAAATACTCTCGGTAAAATAAGAACTAAAACAATCACCATAAGAAATACAGTGAATAGAGTAGTGAGAATTGAAATAATTCTTTTTAAAATTGATACTAAGCTTACATCATTCATTTTATTTATGTCTCCTTCTACCTAAAAACCAGAAGACAAATCCTAATAAAATGATCACCAAATAATACATATAAGCATTTGTCAAACCAGTAAAAGGCAATTTAAAAATCGGTTTTTTTCGTTTTTCTCTTTGGACACCCAAAACTGTTCCTGTTTTTTCTAAATAAAAATGCCAATCATTAATAAGCATTTCCTTTTGAAATTGATTAGGCAACGATTCATCTACTTTAAGTTTCACTATTAATTGATCTGTTTGCTCAGGAAAAAGAGTAAAAATCTTTATGGGTAATACAAAAGATCTAATATTCGCAAGTGTGCTTTGTAGGACTAAACTACCATGAATATATATTTCGATATTAAGATAGGCCCCAAACTCCTTAAATTCATCGACAACCTCATCTACATTAAAATATAAGTCAATGTCTTCATCACTTTTGTTTTCAAATATTATTTCTTGTTCATAGTTACCCCCTGGCATCACATTTTTAAAAGATGAAAATAAATCTAGATTTTCTGGATGAATTATGATGTTTTCCTTTTCACCATCGAAACTTATTGACGGTTCACCATGGATACCTTGTAATTGAAGAAATGATAGAAAAAGTGCAGACAAAATTATAATTACTTTCTTCATCTTTTACCGCCTACTATTTTACCATTGACAATTTTAACTTGCCAAACATCTTCTATTTCTTTGATTTGATTTGCGTTATAAGACTGTGCTAAAACATCAACTTTTAAATTCATT
>DATBUC010000184.1:0-4616 GCA_036516515.1 Erysipelothrix sp.
GCCCTGCATGATTTAATGTCTGAAGAAGGAACGAGTGGAGAAAAGCGCGAATGGGTTAAGCAACAATATATCGCTCAAATTTATTTGACAAGCTTTATGACAACAGTTTCTTTACAACGTCTCCAATTAAAAATGAACGAAGCTGAAGGCGAGTCTATCCTTCCACCTTCAATTGAAGAAGTCGAACTTGCTACAAAACTAATTGAAGAAAGTGCTTATATGACAGTAAAACTCCAGTTGAATAACTTGAAAAATATTCAGAAGTTTGATGAATAAAATAAAAAATGCATGAAATCAAGTGTACTACTTTGATTTCATGCATTTTTATTTTTAAATTTTTGTTTCTACTGTTGACGATAGTTCCAAACTAATAATTCTGTAACTGGTTTCCTCGTACTTGCTTTTGCACTAATAATTCTAGGGGCAACAATCATGTCGTTTATATAAAAACCTTGATATAAATCTTCAAAAAAAGTATCTTCCGGATTGATATTTTTAGGATTGGAGTTGCTCAACATGAAGTAACCACCTTGCTTGTCAATTGTACGACACCATCTCGCTAAACGCCTTTGTTCCTCATCATCAAAACTCTCCTTAGAATACCCATTAAAAGTTTTATTAGATGCTTCTAATGGTCGATAAGGGGGATCAAGATAAATAAAAGTTCGAGAATCAATATGAGATGTTAATTCTTCAAAATCACCACTGACAAACTCTACTTTTTGAAAAGCCTCATGACAATTCAATAAGTTCTCTTTATTTAAAATTAATGGTTTTTTATAACGTCCATGTGGAACATTAAATCCACCTGATAAATTTTCACGATACAAACCATTAAAACATGTACGGTTTAAATAAATGAATAAAGCTGCTAGATAGGTAGAGGAAGAATGTACAACGTCTTTTGATGTTACATAAATTGTCGGATCCTGTCTTAGCTCATTGAATTTTTCGCGTAATTCATAAAACATCGCTTTTCGCCCTGCTTCGTCATGAGCAAGATAAGTTGATTCAAGAGCTGATAGTTGTTCAATCAGTGTTTCGATATCACGCTGAACAACGACATACATTGTAATGAGAGAGGGATTAATATCACTAACAATGTATTGGTCAAAACGATTTTCATTTAGAAAATGAAAAAGGACAGAACCCCCGCCTAAAAATGGTTCAACATATTTGTTGATTCGTTTGGATGTTGGAAAATAGGTCTCAAATGTGTCTAAAAGTGACCTTTTTCCACCTGCCCACTTAACAATCGGCTTCGCCAAATGTTTTGTTTTATTCATTTTACATTCTCCTTCAACTTGTACATTCATATTTTATACTAACTCTCACTAAAAATCAATACCTTATCGAACATACGTTCTTTTTATTGCAATAAAAAACACCCCAATGGGGATTGCTGGTAGTGATGAAAATAAAATAAGTGGAATGACAGGCTTTAGGCGGAATATGAAAGCTGACTGGTTATTTAAAATCCAGTCAGCTTTTCTAAATTATTCACTAAAATAACATGTTAAAGGTATTGCATAAGTATCTTTTAAATGTGACTCCGTTGCAAATAGTATCTGTTTCATTGGTGATGTAATCTTTTTAATTGATACTCCTGGTTGTACAATTGATATTTTAAATTCAGTATTAAATCCAGAGGTTAACATTTGTTTAAGCATATGAAGTGTTTGTATATCACCTTTTTCAATTCGAGTATCATCGTAGTCTTTCTGTCTTTTATTTTCCCGCTCGATCATTCTTTTAACAAGTTCAAGAGGGTTATCATTCCATACAATAGATTTTTCTGATTGTCCACAAACCTCATATAAATCTTTAACACGTCCCCCTGGTGAATCGCCATCTGAAAATTTACAATGATATAGATGAACGAAAATTGTTCTATTTTCCACATCAATTTTAATTCCCACTACATCTGCAATTTCTCCAGAGCCATCGTCATCAAAAATAATATCTGATGATTGGTCAACAATATTATGAATCGTTGCATATTGAATTGAGTGTTTCTTTCTGGATTTTCCTTGAGATTCTGTTTTAATATCAACATTCATTCCCACCCAGTCAATACTAATTATCTCTAAATTTTCAATCCCGATATCACCTTTTGGTTTAATTTCAATTTTAAGATTTTCCTCTACAACAATAATATGGCCATTTTCATCAATAAACGATATCTCGGGAGGGTTGTTTTTGAAAAAGTCAGTTATATCTTCACTAACGTTTCTGTGTCTAACTTTTAACTCCCCACCATCTATCTGTTTAAAGTGAAATGATTTCTCATTAATTATTTGTTCGAATAAATACCTTCTTGCATTAAGCCACAATTCAAACTGAAGGTTGCCATTATTTAACTTAGGGTTTCTTAAATCAAATTGAAAAAACGGATATAAGTTATCCTCTTTAGGAATGTATAATTGCTTTGCATATGAATTTGAAACTTCAACTTGTTCAGGTAATATAATCTTATAAGGTGTGGCATTTGGAAATTCTGTTATCCCTTCCATCATTAAAGAGTTTTCTAATATGTGATTAGTATCTATGGTCTCATCAAGGATCATTCCACCAACATTAAGACACCATTCCCTCCAAAAATCGATTTGTTCTACCCACCTCATCCAAACCTTTCCTTTATACGAACAACCTAAACTAACTTTCTCACCATTTCGAAATCCATAACCAAATAAATTAGACTTTGTAGAACCAGATATTATAGCTTGGCTTATTCCTGATTTAATATCTGTTCCCGCAAACATTCTAAAACTAATTCTTCCACTTGGATTTTGTTTCAATCCTAAGGTACCAATCATTAATCTATTAATACCATCTAGGGTTCTGTATATTGGTTCACCCTTTATTAATGTGGATCCGAAAAACATATTTTCTATTAATCTATTACCTTTACCTGCATCGGTTTCGTTTATATGTACAAGTCCTTTTGTCACATCATGAAAAACAACAAAAAAATCATATTCATATTGAACAATTTCTTTTTGATCAGACCACGGAACTTGCTTTTCAATTTCTTCTATAAATACATATACATTTTCATTTTCATTAATTAAAGATGTAGTCCTGTCATGATTTAAAACACGCTTCCAACCTTCGACAAAAACTTTAGCCGAAGATATTTCGAAGACTCTTGTACTGATTTTCATTTTTAATTGGGATAGGTCAATTTTATCTACATGTTCTTTTTTAAAATTATTGAAAAAGTTATCTTGATCTATTTCCTTTTTTATTGCAGCGCTTGAATGAACGTTCAATAATTGATTCCAATCAGAATCCTGGTGATATAGTTCTTCAATTGACTCCTTTAAGTTGTCAATTGCAATATTTGTAATTAACTTTGCATTACCTAAATTATTTCCACTACTACGTGCAAATCGACCAATAAATTGAAGGGTTATAGGTAATGATTTATACTTATCATGAATAGCTGCAATCTTGAGTGTCGGAATATCTATCCCTTCACCAAACATATCTACACACACTACAATTTTAGACTTTCCACTTCTAATTTGTTCCATATATAATTTCTTTTGAGATTCGGATGTCCCTGAATGAATAACGACTGGATTATACTTTTTATATTTCGAATAAATATTTGTATATAAATCATCTGCCCGATTTTTAGTTTTCGCTCTGGCTAAAACAATATGCTCGTACCCTTTATTTAAATCCATTTTTAATTGTTTAATTGCCCTTTTGGCAATTTCTTTATCTGATATAGCTTCATTAAACTCTTGGATTGGGAAAAAATCAATTGGCTGAAAATAACCAGATTTTTGCGCTAAGGCTAATCCGTAGTTAAATATTATTTCTCCACCAATTTTTTTACCATCATTTCTGAAAGGAGTCGCGGTGAATTGTAATATTCTTTTTTCTATAAATATACTTTTCACATTACTCCAATGTTGAGCCGCCAAGTGATGTGCTTCATCAAAAATAACAACATCTATAGTATCTACTAATTTATTCAGTATATCAGTTGGAAGGTTGCTTATCATTTTAGGTGTTGAAACAATTATGTTTGCTTTATCAAATGCTTCATGAATTTTATTTATTTGTTCATTATTTACCTTTGATTTGTAAAGAAATACATTGGGGAATATAATATCATCGGAAACTAGTTCCGCTTTAGGGAGAATACCAAATGTCTTTGCACCTTCAAATATTTGTTCTCTTAACAAATTTGTTGGTACTATAATAAGGGTTTTTTCAATTCTTTCAGACACAATCGTAGCAAACATTGTTTCTGTTTTACCAGTTCCTGTAGGGAGTACTATTGTTGCAGGTGAGTTAGATACTGTCCAATGTGCACGGATTGCTGATAAAGCACCATATTGTGGCGGGCGTAAACCGCTTTCATTTTTATTGCAAGATACCTTTTCCTTATAGGACACTTCCCAACTTTTAATAATTTTAGATTTTTCAAAAGGATTATTCTTTAAATCCGTCCAAAAACTTAACTTATTTCCGCGACCAATTGATTTAATAGTATTTTGATACCCCATGGTATTTCCCCCTTTTTTTTATTTATTTCTTTGGATCTATGTCAAGATTCCGGACATAAAAAGTTTAAGTTGTTTTCTGCACAACAACCATTC
>DATBUC010000185.1:0-5215 GCA_036516515.1 Erysipelothrix sp.
TTTAATAAAATTTTATAATCTTGTAAATATCAAAATTTTTATTTTTAGACATAATCATGTGAAATTATTAGCGAGCATTTAATTAATAAAAGGGCTTACAATCCACTTAATTAAGCTTTATTTGATTTTTCATCAATGTGAAAAAGATAATACTTCCTGCAACATTATGTTGATTTTAACTTAGTTTATCAAAGATCACCTTGTTAGATTAATTAACAAGTTCACAAAGTTTGCAAAATAAAAAGTAGCGCTATGGCTACTTACATTATGAATTCATAGTCTTGAACTAAGGCTGCAATGGCCGAATCTGCACTGGTATATAGTTTAACATCATAATAATCAAGGGCCCCAATTACATACTGGTTATAACCAAAAGGTACGTACTGTGCATCATAATTACCGGCATTGGGCATACGCATGTCACTGATAACAGGATAAACTTTTTTACCCATCTCTAGGGCTTGGCCTAATTCTAGAAACACGCCTGTATCTAATATATTATCAAGATTAAATAATAGATAACGTGATTTTTTAATAACTGAATAGTCACCATGGAAAATTTCTTTTGCACTGGGTTTTGTACTTTTATCATTGAAGGGACTTTCTATCGGATTAAACACTAAACGATCAATATTTTCTGAGGCTGCGCTCACTCCTGTTTGTAGCGCTTTTTCCATTAATGCTTGTTTAAGCAAATGTGCTTCATGTTTTCTTTGCCTAATTTCTGCTTCAGTAAATAAACTTCCAGCAATATAAATCATCATTTCATCTCCTTATGCTTTCTTTTTAACTATAACATATAAGATTAAAGTCAAGCATCACATTCAATGAACAGATAGCTTATAGTATATTTTATTATATATTTCGCTATAAAAAATAAAAAACTTCATGATTTCTCATGAAGTTTGTTTTAATTAAATGGCTGGGCCACCTGGGATCGAACCAGGGAATGTCAGAGTCAAAGTCTGATGCCTTACCTCTTGGCTATGGCCCACTCTCTTGTCAAGCGAGTTTTATTATAGCATATGCAAAAATCTTTTCAAGCCTTTTTGACAAATTTCTTTATTTTTTATTTTTAAGCCACTAAACAGTGGACATTATTAGATATTATAAGGGCTCTTCAAGCGAAGAACCCTTATAATTTAAAATTATTTAATTACTAGTTCAGTTTCTTTATCGAAGAAATGACCTTTACTAATGTTGAATGCAAGTTCAACTTTTTGTCCTGGTTCAAATGTTTCGTTAACACCAACTTTTGCAATAAACTCTTCTTCACCTAATGAAACATAAAGAATTGTTTCTGCTCCAAGTAACTCAGCAACTGTAACTTCTGCATTTACAATGCCACCTGGTGTTGAGTCAAGAACAAGTTGTTCGTTATGAATATCTTCTGGTCTGATACCAAAGATAACTTCTTTTCCTTCATAACCTTGCGCTTTCAATGTTGTATATTTTCCTTCAGGAATAACAAGTTTAACACCGTCATGTGTAATCATATGACCATCTTTAATTGTTACATTTAAGAAGTTCATTGCTGGTGCACCAATAAATCCACCAACGAATACGTTTGCAGGTGCGTTATATACTTCTTTTGGTGATCCAATTTGTTGAATAAATCCGTCTTTCATAATAACAATTCTGTCAGCCATTGTCATCGCTTCAGTTTGGTCGTGGGTAACATAAATTGTTGTTGTTTCTAAGCGGTTGTGAAGTTTTGTAATCTCAGCACGCATCGCGACACGGAGTTTAGCGTCCAAGTTACTGAGTGGCTCGTCCATGAGGAATACTTGCGCATCACGAACAATCGCACGTCCTAAAGCAACACGTTGACGCTCTCCACCTGATAATGCTGCTGGTTTACGCTCTAAGTAGCCACCTAAACCAAGAATTTCTGCTGCGTTTTTAACTGCTTTATCAATTTCTTCTTTAGGTGTTTTACGAATTTTTAAACCGAATGCCATGTTATCGTAAACAGTCATATGTGGGTAAAGTGCATAGTTTTGGAAAACCATCGCAATGTCACGGTCTTTTGGTTCTACGTCGTTAACAAGACGATCGTTGATATAAATTTCACCTTCTGTGATATCTTCTAATCCTGCGATCATACGTAATGTCGTTGATTTACCACAACCTGATGGTCCAACGAATACGATAAATTCTTTGTCTTCTACTTCTAAGTTGAAGTCTGTAACTGCGTAATTAGGGTTTTTTCCATAACGTTTATGGATATTTTTTAAAATAATATTTGCCATTTAATAATCTCCTCTTTCTACTAACATCATTATAATAAAGCGTTTTCATTTATGATATAGTTAAAGTAACCAAAAGTATTGTGCAAGGAGTGAATCTATGAATCATAACAACATTAAGAAACTATATCCTCAAGCAAAAGAGGCAAATTATCCGAATTATGATAAAAACATTTATAACTATTTTGATGGTGTACGCTATTTACATATAAATAAGGAAGACATTACCCCGAATGAACAACAATTATTAGATTTACTTTCTATTGACATTGTTGATAACTCGCCCTGGTATGATTTCCTAATCAAAGGGAATGATCTTCAATTTAAAGATGGTATTTATCAATGCATTCATTTTCATGTAGAGGAAAGCAATAGTAATCGCCAAGAATGGTTGTTAAATTTCAAATCTTTCTTTAACGATTTTCAGGATTGTTTCTTTATTGATGAATTTACCGGTGTTTTGGTTAGAAATTACTCAGAGTTATCACGCGATCAATTAGAAGGTTTTATTTCCCTTTTAGATGATGATTTTTCATCCAAGACTTCTTTATATATAGGAATGCCAAGCAATATCTCTTCCTTACAAAAAGTATTTAAAGAAGAACAACAAATTTTTAAGAACAGTCAAAAGAATCAACAGGTTTCAAATCTTGTGGATGCTTACTTACCTTATTATATTATTCCACATTTAAATGACAGCCCGATGTTTAGCGAACTGCGCAGCTATATTCACCATGATCAAGACCTAAAAAAAGTCATTACTGCATTATGGGAAGCTCAAGGAAATCTATCTTCAGCTTCAAAGTCTCTTCACTTACATCGTAATACTTTAATCTATCGCATTGATAAATTTCAACAGGACATTAATATTAACCTTCGTAACATGAAAGAATTGTTTCTTGCCTATCTCCTAACATTTTAATTTATTAGAATTTGGTGTATAATAAAAATGTTACATAGGAGGAAAAAATGGACTTATTTGAGAATTTAAAAGCAAAGATTCATGGAAAACAAATTAAGGTTGTTTTTCCAGAAGGAAATGACGTACGTATAGTCGGTGCTGCAGTTAGATTAGCAGCTGATGAACTCGTACACCCGATTCTTTTAGGAGAACGTGAAGAAATTGCAGCAGTTGCAAAGGAAGCAGGCTTTTTACTTGATCGTGTAGAGATCATTAATCCTGAAACTTACGATAAAAAGGAAGAAATGGTTGCTGCTTTAGTTGAGAGACGTAATGGTAAACTTGATGAAGCAGGGGCTTACGAATGGATTAAAAATGTAAACTACTTCGGAACAATGTTGACTTATATGGGCCTAGCAGACGCAATGGTCAGTGGTGCAGTACATTCAACAGGAGACACTGTCCGTCCTGCATTACAAATTATCAAAACAAAACCAGGCATTAGTAGAACCAGTGGTTCTTTCATTATCTTTAAAAGAAGTGAAACATACCTTTTTGCTGATTGTGCAATCAATATTAATCCAAATGCACAAGAATTGGCTGAAATTGCTGTGGAAAGTGCCAAAACTGCAGAACTATTCGATATCGAACCTACAGTCGCAATGATGAGTTTTTCAACAAAGGGATCTGCAACAAGCCCAGATGTTGAAAAAGTAATTGAAGCAACAAAAATTGCTCAAGAATTAGCACCACAATATAAAATTGATGGTGAATTACAATTTGATGCAGCTTTTGTACCTACAGTAGCTGAATTAAAAGCACCAGAATCAGAAGTTGCAGGGAAAGCAAAAGTATTTATCTTCCCTGAAATTCAATCAGGTAACATTGGTTACAAGATAGCCCAACGCTTAGGTGGTTATGAAGCAATTGGCCCTATCTTACAAGGACTTAATAAACCAGTTTCTGACTTATCACGTGGTTGTGTTGAAGAAGATGTTTACAAACTCGCAATCATTACTGCAGCGCAAACTTTAATTTAAGATTAGGAGACATAATGTCTCCTTTTTTTATTATATTAGATAACAAATACGCCCTAAAACTAGGCTTTTAATAACGTTTAAAAAGATTTTTAAAAAAAGTTCAAATATCGCTTGACTATCATTGTGACCCTATGTTATATTATTAAGGCGTTAAGGAAATGGAGATTTAGCTCAGTTGGGAGAGCATCTGCCTTACAAGCAGAGGGTCAGCGGTTCGAGCCCGTTAATCTCCACCATTTGCCGACTTAGCTCAATTGGTAGAGCAACTGATTTGTAATCAGTAGGTTGGGGGTTCAAGTCCTCTAGTCGGCACCATTTATCAATTTAATATTATATACGCGGGGAGATAGCGAAGTGGCTAAACGCGGTTGACTGTAAATCAATTCCTTTTGGTTCGGCGGTTCGAATCCGTCTCTCCCCACCATGTATATGTCCCGTTAGCTCAGTCGGTAGAGCAACAGACTTTTAATCTGTGGGTCGTAAGTTCGATTCTTACACGGGACACCATCCGCGGGTGTAGTTTAATGGCAAAACTCCAGCCTTCCAAGCTGGCTATGGGAGTTCGATTCTCCTCACCCGCTCCATTAATAATTAAAGATACAACCTTCGGGTTGTTTTTATTTTACCCATTGTAAAGGAGATAACATGCATATCATATTACAAGTGCTTATCATATTTTTATATAGCTTTATAGGAGACATTATCAGCAGCGCATTCAACCTTCCTGTTCCTGGAAGTATTATCGGTCTCTTATTACTCTTTTTATCCCTAGAGATTGGTTTGATTAAATTATCAGATATTAACACTGTTGGAAAATTTTTACAGAAGAACATGGCTATACTATTTGTGCCCCTAACAGTTGGAATGATGAACTACTACGAGATTATTAAGCTTAATGCACTCGCACTACTGGTTATTATTCTTATCAGTACGACAATCACCTATTTTGCAACAGGTTACTTTGCTCAATATATGATCCAGAAGGAGGAAAAACATGACTAATCACCCTTTGTTTGGCATTGTCT
>DATBUC010000186.1:0-6006 GCA_036516515.1 Erysipelothrix sp.
CTCATACTCCTTTATCTGAAATATGCTTAGTCTTATCAGGCTAAGCATATTTTTTTAGTTGACGTATAATGTCGTCTATTTTTGTGATAATAGGATGGGTGATAAGGATGAGAAGTATAATTCATGCAGATATTAATTATTGTTATGCGCAAATTGAAGAATTAAAAAATCCTGATTTAAAGCACGTCCCGATGGTGGTTGGTGGGGATGAGTCTTTACGTCAAGGTATTGTCTTGGCTAAAAACCCTTTGGCAAGTGCTTATGGGATTAAGACAGCTGATACTTTGTATGTAGCTAGAAGAAAGTGTCCTCAGCTTGTCGTCGTACCGCCGCACTTTTCTGATTATATGCAGATAACAGAGGCTGTGAAAGATATATATCGTTCTTATACTGATCAAGTAGAATCATTTGGTTTAGATGAAGCTTGGCTTGATGTTACAGGGTCTTATCGTCTTTTTGGTGATGGTGTCACCATTGCCAAGACCATCCAAAATCGTATTTTTACAGAAATTGGATTAACGGTTTCAGTGGGGGTGTCTTGGAATAAAATCTTTGCGAAATTGGGAAGTGATATGAAAAAACCGATGGGATTTACGGTAATTGATCAAAATAATTATCAATCCCTTGTATGGCCTTTAGCTGCGGATGACTTATTGGGCGTAGGACATAAGACGTATCCTAAATTATTAAAAATGAATATTGTAAGTATTGGTGATCTGGCTCAAGCGGATGCTAAAAAACTTCATCGTCGTTTAGGTAAACAGGGGTTGATGTTAAAGCAGTTTGCCATGGGGCTTGATGATTCTACGGTCAAAAGATTACAGGAGCTGCCGAAAGCTAAAAGTGTTGGTAATAGTATTACCCTTGTGCGCGATATTTATACCATGCAAGAAGCCAAGTTAGTTTTACGGCGCTTAAGTGAAAGTGTGGCCAGTCGAATGCGATCAAGTAAAGTGGTGGGGCAAGTTGTCAGTATACAAGTCCGTGATAAAAATTTAAAAACAGTCAGCAAGCAAATCAAGCTGGCACAACACAGTGATGGCGCCAGTGAGTTTTTTAAATGGGCAAGTTTTCTTTTACAAGATTATGAAGCGATCTTTGAGATTGGTGTAAGAAGTCTTGGTTTAAGTGTGAGTGATTTAATTGATAAGAAAGAGAGTGCTGAGCAAATTTCTTTATTTGATCAAAGAACAGAGCTCGATTATTTGATCGATGATTTACAAATTCGTTTTGGTGATGATGTTATTCAAAGAGGGAGTATGTTACTTGATAAGACATTGACTGATTTTAATCCTAAGAAAGAACATAAGGTCCATCCTGTCTCTTATCAATAACTATGGTAGAATAAGCATAAGAGGTGAAGTTGATGAAAGAATACTTGGATAGTATTGTTTTAGCAATCAGTACAATGGCAGGGGCTTACTTTGGCTCCAAATGGGCTCATGAATTTGCGCTCAATGAGAGAAAAAGAGATGAACGCATCGATTCTTTAAAAGAAGTCAAAAGAGAAGTCATGCTTTCCTATCGTAAGTCGGTGGATTATGCTGATTTGTTTCTTGCTTTACTTTATCAAATAGAAAAAAGCCATGGTGCAATCAGTGCTTATAGCAGTGGCAAGCTCTATGATGTTGTTCATGGCATGAAACTAGAGATTATGAACATCGAAGATCAAACGCTAGAGCTGGAAGATGAAGACAAAGATATCGAAGCAGAAATTAATCACCTCACAAGATTAATGAAGGAAGACTATACCGTTATGGAACAGTTTCTTTATAAAGTAATGGCGCTTCACGACAGTGCAATTCAAGAAGCGGAACGCAAGGATACTGAAGCGAAACATCAAGAACTGATAGAAGCCATACGCAAAGTAGAATTAGACTTCATTAAAGTAAGTGAAAAGCAAATTGTTTTAGCCATTCATAATAAGATTAAGAAAATGTAGGAGGAATTATGAAGATTGTATTAGTAAGACATGCTTATTCTGAAGCGAATAAAAAGAATTGGTATAGTGGTTGGATTGATGTGGATTTAGCAGAAGAAGGGATTATAGAGCTGAAAGATTTCAAAACCCGCTATGACTATCCTAAGACGGACTACTATTTCAGTTCTGATCTCAAGCGCGCAAAACAAACTTTTGCGATATTATATGGTGATCAATACGAACTTAATGGGACGTTAAAAGGATTTCGTGAAATATACTACGGCGAGTTAGAAGGTAAAACAGGAGATCACACACCCATTAGCTTCAATGAAAACTTTTTCAAAAATAAACGCGTTTTTGGTGGAGAAATTGTGAGCGAGTTTTCTTTTCGCTTGTTGAAACAATTAATTGAAATATTAAAGATGTTAGAAGAAGAAAACAAAGAGAGTGCAACGATTGTCTGTCATTCCGGGGTAATTAAAATGTTGATTATTTTATTGGAAAAAAGGCCCTTCAGTGATTTTAGTGAGATCAATGCACCCAATGGCTTAGGCTATATTCTTGATCTTTCGCTTAACGAAAATCAAGAAATTGTTTATCAAGGTAAAACAGCAATCAAAGAAAAGCAGCGAGATTAATCTCGCTGCTTATAATATTGTATGCCTTTTTTCAGTGAAAACGCGTGATTTTTCTAACAGCTCTTGATCTAAATCCGCAACGCTAAGATAACGCGTTTCATCACAAAGTTCTGCAAATGATTCAATCAACCACAGGCTGGCTTGTTCAACACTGATTTCCTGTTTACTTAAGGCAGAAAGGGTATCCATTTTATCATCCAATACCGAAAACTCTGTAAAATTCATCGCTTCATAAAAGCCTTGAACCAATCTTGTTCGGGGTAATTGCGGTCCATTGATAGCAATATACGCATCCATTTCAACGTTATTTTTGAATTTTTTCATGGCCGTACCAGAAAACTTTTTGCCAGCGATACTTAAATCAGAATCTCCAGGGCAATAAGCCCCCTCGATTAAGCCAGTATCGATTGTCACGCCAAGATGACGAAAGGCACTGGAAATAAACTGACCAAACTCACTGAAATGGCGGTAAACATCATTGTGTGTTGCGACATAAGTCAAAGAAACACTGATGACCCCTTGATCAGAAACAATGGAGCGGCCGCCTGATTGCCTTAAGGTAACCGGAACATTTTGCGAGTGATAATAAGCAATACCCTGATCAAAATTCTCGATACGCGTGTCATCACGCCCCATATTGATGCCTTCATGTTGGAATAGATGGAGGATCATTGTATTTTCCTGAACGTTTTTTAAAGAATAATCATCGATTGCGGTTGATAAAAGTGCATTTTCTTGTTGATTAATTTCGTTAATAATTAAGCCCTTCACGTTTTCACCTTTTTCTAAAAAATGTTATAATCAAGTACGTGTTAATTATAACGCTAAAAAGACGACAATAAAAGAAACTTAACCAGGAGGTTTGTTATGTTAATCGAAAGTGCCATTATCCATTCATACGACCAAAAAGAAAATGCCCGAATTTTTGGTCAACAAACATTAAATTTGCTGCATCATCTAGAATTAGAAGCTTTACTAATAAAAATGTTTAAAAGCTTTAATAATACAGCGCTCGCATCAAAACTTAAATTTACAGAAGAGAGTCCTTATTTATTTTTATTAGAAAAAAACTACAATTTTAAAGAACAGTCCGTTCAAGATGCGAAAAAAATTTTTGATTATTATCAAAATGAATACAGCAATAAAAACATCAATTTGCTTTTTGCCTTAATTCATCATGAAGAAGACTCCTACTACTGTATGTTTGAACTCCATGCTAAACAAGGACTTGTTAAAAATAGTCAAGAAGACTTGGAACCTTCTTTAGTTTTTCCTGATACCTTCGCTTCGACTAAGTTTGCTTTAATGATTCATTTAAATGAAAACGATGGTAAAGTCAAAGTTTATGAGAAACATCAGGCATGGTTTAAAGAAACGTATCTTTGCGAAATCATACCAAACGCCAAGAGAACTTTTGGTATTATTCAAGAAATTACTGCGCAAATCAGCGATGAGCGCAAGATTGATCCCTTGAAACAAGATATCAAAACAAAAGAAACTTTAAACCACATCAGTGGCAGTTTTGATGAAATATCAGCCAAAGATTTTCTCGAAGAATCCTTAGGAGGATTGGATGAAAATGAAGCAGCCTATATAGAACGCCGATTTGAACAAGAACAAATGGAAGACCAACTCGATTTATTAAGTCTTCGTAAGTCACGAATCAGTAATCGTTTGCACATGATCAGTGAATATGGTGTGGAAATTATCATTCCTTTAGACCAACTCGATCCTGATGTTGTCTTAGACATCTTTGAAGAGGGCACCGATCAAGTGGTTCAATTAAAACATATAGGCGAAATTATCTCTAAGTAACAATACGCCCACATAATAAAAGGGACAAAGGCAAGCCGATCCGGCTTGTCTTTTTTCACGAACCATAAATAAAACACGTAAAGCGCAGCAAATAAAAAACTACACTGCATCATTGTAAACCAATGAATGCTTTTAAGCGGTAAGGCAAGCGTCATAAAAATTAAAAGATCACCTTGACCAAATACGGGGAAACGGTTCATCAAGTAATAAAAGGGCAGTAAAATTAAACCTATGAAATTAAAATTGCCTTTAGATAAGGCATGAAGGCAAGCGATCAATAATAAGATATCGATATCTTTTTGATAAATCGCAAGCATCTTAAGATCATCTTTACTCATTTTATAAAGCTGTAATAATGTTAAAATTTTAAATAATGTGTCCATACTTATAAATAGCTTGAGCGCATAGAAAATCCTAATGATTTTCTATTTATAAATCAAAAAAAGAGAACTTTAATCAATAAATTGTGTTACAAGACTACCAAGAGATTATTCAGATGATATGAAAAGAAATAAATTGGAAAAAGAGTCAAAAGATTCCAAATAATCAAATAAATTAAAATGAGATGATTTTTATAGAAGGTGAATCTATGAAAATTATCTACATTATTATTGTTTTACTGGCCACCATCATTGGCTCAAGTTCAGGTCTAGGGGGTGGTGTGATTATCAAGCCCTGTCTTGATTTTCTGGCATATCATGATATCGCTAATATCAGTTTCATCTCTTCTTGTGCTGTGTTTAGTATGTCACTTTATTCAACTTATCGCCATTTTAGAATGGGAACAGAGATCAAATATAAAATTGTCCTCTTTATTTCTTTGGGATCAATGCTAGGCGGGAAACTTGGCAATGCTGCCTTTAATGTTTTGCTAAAACTTATAGGAAGTGTGACCTTACAAAAAGCACAATCCTTAATTATGGTTATGCTCTTATTATTGGTTATGGTATCCGTTAAATATAAAGTGCAAATCAAAACAAAACAAGGTCCCATAATGAGTATTGTTGTGGGGCTATGCTTAGGATTTATTTCTGCTTTCATTGGTATTGGTGGCGGTCCGATTAATGTGGCAGCCTATATGATTCTATATGGAGTTGATATTAAAGAAGCCAGTGTACTCTCCTTAGCGACCATTCTTTTTGCCCAAAGTTCTAATCTGATGACAACCCAAATTAATGGGGGATTTATAAGATTTGATGTAAAAATACTGAAATTAGTTATCCCCAGTGCACTTGTTGGGGCAAGTATTGGCACAAAGTTAAATAAGGTTCTAAAAGAATCGAGTATTCAAAGTATATTTATGGGAACGCTCATCTTTTTAATCATTTTGAACACATATAATTTTTTTATTACTTAAAGTGTTTTCTTGCTTGAAAACACTTTTTTGCATGGTATGATGTGACTGATAAATATAAAGACTTACAATTTATTGAAAGAATAATCAAAAATTTAAAGAATGTAGGCAATTCTTTTTTTATATAATTGTCATGTAAGGGGTTACACCCCGTAGGAGGAAACATGAAGAAATTAGTATCTACATTACTTTCAGTATTTTTATTACTTTCATTAGTTGCTTGCAATAAAGCGCAAGATAAAGACGCAAGTAAGCAAGATGAAAGCAGCAAAGATTTA
>DATBUC010000187.1:0-5115 GCA_036516515.1 Erysipelothrix sp.
CCTTTTTGGTTAATGATTGCATTCATCGCAATACTGGTTTTACCAGTTTGACGATCACCAATGATGAGCTCACGTTGCCCTTTTCCAATCGGAATCATTGAGTCAACAACTTTAATACCTGTGTGTAAAGGTTCATGAACACTCTCTCTTGTCATAACACCAGGTGCAACACGTTCAACAGGACGTGTTTCTTCTGTTACGATAGGACCTTTACCATCAATCGGTTGTCCTAATGCATCCACAACACGACCTAAAAGTTGATCTCCAACACCAACTTCAATAATACGTTCTGTTCGATATACGATATCGCCTTCTTTGATCAACTTATCATCACCAAGTAAAACAACACCCACTTGGTTTTCTTCTAAGTTTAAAGCAAGCCCATATACATCGTGATCGAAACGAAGCATTTCACCAGCCAATACGTTGTCAAGACCACGCACAAAAGCAATGCCATCTCCAACTTTAAATACAGTTCCGACATCGACATTTGTTCTATCAAACTCAATTTGACTGATTTGTTCTTTTATGATTGCTAACATATTTTCAGTTTGTTTACTCATGTACCTGTCCTCCTTGATATAAGATTTGCGCTAATTTTGTCTTAACGCTTGTATCATAAATATCATTATTTACACGAACATATAGGCCATGCACTAATGAAGGATCCACTTCAAAACGAACATCCAATTCCTTAGGATAGTGTTTCTTAATTTGATCAATAATGGCATCCTTCTCATCCTGGCTCAATACGCTAGGACTGGCAATATCTACTTTGTAAATATAACCATGTTCTTTTAGTAAATCACGATAATCGTCAATAATTTGTTCAAAATTATACATTAATGAGGCACTATGAATAATTTTTAAAAAGTTAACTACTTCTGGTGCATAATATGCTTTTAAACTATTCCATAATGGTTCAAACACACGAAAATCCTTCAAGGAATAAGACAATGTTTCTCTTATTTCTTGATCTTTTTCTAATATCTCATTAAATGATAGTAATTCATTATAAAAAGACTTAGCTTTTCCAAGTTCTTCAGCGACCTCGAAAAGAGCTAAGGTATATGTACTAATGCTTATAATCATGTGCATTCATTTCCTTTTCCAATGCATCGATCATTTGCGCATTATCAATATCTACATCTTCCAACACCTTACGATTTACATCGACAGCGACTTCTAACATATATTGACGTGCTTCTCGATATAAATTCTCACGTTGTTCTTTCAAGTCTTGTTCAATTTGCAATGTTCTTCGATCTATCTCATCTTGAGCTGAGGCAATAATCGCTTTCTTTTTAGCTTCTGCTTCATAAAGCATATCTTGCTCTGCCTTTTTAATGCGTAACATCGCTTCTTGATATTCTGCTTTACTAGCTTTATCCATTTCAATAGAAGAAGCCTTTAATGCTTGAGCATCCTCTACTTCTGAAGCAATATAGTTTTTACGTTTTGCAAGATAATCTTGAACAGGCTCATGTAAGTGCTTTTTATACATTACATAAATAACGTACGTAGCACATAATTGAACAACTATAGTAAGGATATTGGGCATAAGTTTTTCTGCAATGTCTAAGTTGCCCATAAATTCCTCCTAGTTATTAAAACGCAAAGATTAATAAGAATGAAATCAGTAGTCCGTAAATCGCTGCAGTTTCAGCAATACCTGCACCAAGCATTAACATGGAACGAATTTCGTTTTGAGCTTCTGGATTTTTTCCAACTGCTTCAACAGCTTTACCTGCTGCATAACCTTGACCTACAGTTGAGAACATACCTGTCATAACAGCTAAAGCAGCTGCAATTGCAATTAAACCTTTTCCTACACTAACATCCATTTTCTAATTCCTCCTAATTTATTTATTTTATGAAATATTTTTAATCTGAATATTCTACACCAATCATAATGGTGGATAACGAGATAAATAAAAACGCCTGTAAAAATCCCGAGAATAAATCAAAATACAAGTGCAATGCTGGGGCTAAAATAACACCCATAAAATTAAATTTACCAATCACTGGAACAAAACTACTAAGCCATGCGCCAAAACTATAGACAAGTGTCATGATAACAGTTCCTGACAAAATGTTACCAAACATTCTTAGCGACAAGCTAATAAGCGGTGATATTGCTCCAAAAATATTTGGAATTACAAAGGGAGCAAAAGGTTCAAAATAACCTTTAATATATCCTTTGAATCCATTCGCACTAATTTTCGCATGATGAATCATGATAAACGTAATCAAAGCCATCATAAATGTCACACTATAATTACTGGTTGGTGCTGGAAGTCCAAACAAACCGGAAATATTAGATATAAATAAATATAAAAAGATACTTCCGATATAGGCAGACATTCTTTTACCATGTTTTTCTCCCATATTTTGGATCGTTAAATCACTAAACTTTTCATCATACATCACAGCTAATAAAGCAATTCCCTGTGGTGTCTCTTTATAGTCCAGCTTTTTCAGTTTTGTACCAACAATATAAAACAAAGTGCTTAATAGTACTGTCAGGATCAGGATTGAAATTTGTTCACTTTGAAACATGTACCATACTCCTTCTTACTTAAATATATTACTAGCAAATAAAATAAAACGATCAATGAAATAAGTTGCAATAATCGTGTAAGGATTAATAACTTCCGGAAATATAAAGGCAAGCAAAGGTGCCGTCCATAATACCACAAAGACAAGAAGTACATAGCGAGCAAAATTCTTCTTGCTAAAATGATCTTTAGTCAAAAGTGCAGTATAGTATTTCTCACGGAAAAAAGCCATTAAGAAAAGCGAGCCCCATCCTAATAGCCATCCTACACTATATGATAACCCCATAAACAAAAAACCTAGGCCGCCAACGACTGCAAGCATAATCTTGAGTTTTTGGATCATAGCGTCATCTCCTAACTTAATTCATCAATCAATCTTTATTTCATATTGTGAATACTCTAAAATCGTACCATAACACTATTGATTTTACAACTTAAGTCGGTATGAATTAAGCATTAATTTTTCATTGATAAACCGATTCTTCGTCGTGGTATATCTAAACTTTTTACACTTACTTTAACAACATCTCCAACAGAAACTACATCTGAAGGATGTTTTACAAAGCCAGAGCTTAACTCAGAAATATGCACTAAACCGTCTTCTCCAACGCCTAAATCAACGAATGCGCCAAAGTCAACAACGTTTCTAACAGTCCCATTTAGAATCATCCCTTCTTTTAAATCTTCTAAAGAAAGTACATCCATTCTTAACTGTGGTTTCTCACTTGCATCTCGAATATCACGGTCTGGTTTTTTTAGTGCATTTATTATATCCAGTAACGTTGCTTTACCAACATCATGAGCTTGTGCAAACTTATCAATATCGAATTTATTTAATTTTTCTACAATAATCTCTGTGCCAATTTCTTCCTTAGAAGAACCCAAGTCTTGCAACAATTTTTCAGTGACATCATATGACTCTGGGTGAATAGAAGTTTTATCTAAAATATCTTTCCCATCATTAACTCGCAAAAAACCTATTGCTTGTTCATATGTTTTAGGTCCAAAGCGTTTAACTTTTTTGATTTGTTTACGATCAGTAAAGCCACCATTTTCTTGGCGATAGTTAATGAGATTTTGTGCCGTAGTCTTACTGAGTCCTGATATATAGGTAAGCAGTGATGCTGAAGCTGTGTTGACATCCACACCGACTTGATTCACCACCATCTCAACAATAAAACTTAATTTTTCATCAAGTTTCTTCTGGGGTAAATCATGCTGGTATTGTCCTACACCTACAGATTTAGGATCAATTTTAACAAGTTCTGCTAAAGGATCTTGAATTCTTCTTGCAATACTAATCGCACTTCTCATTTCTACTTGTAAATCAGGAAACTCGTCACGCGCAACTTGGCTAGCTGAATAGACAGAAGCACCTGCCTCATCAACAATCAAGTAAGCTATATCTAAGGCTTCTTCCTTAATCATTTCTGCTACAAAAAACTCAGATTCTCGACTTGCTGTACCATTTCCAATTGCCACTAAATCAACATTATATTTTTTTATTAATTGCGCTAGGACTTTTTTCTCCTGATTTCTTTTTGCATCTGATGTATTGTGTGGATAAATAACTGATGTATGTTTCATATCTCCAAACTCATCGACAACCGCTAGTTTACAACCTGTTCTAAATGCAGGATCAAAACCTAAAACAACTTTATTTTTTAATGGCGATTGCAGCAATAAGTTCTTAAGATTTTCACCAAATACTTCAATCGCTTGATCTTCAGATTTTTCTGTTAATTCATTTCTTACTTCGCGATCAATTGAAGGTTTTATAAAACGTTTATAAGCATCTTCATATGCTGCACGTATCATATCTTTTGACACTTGCGCTTCACCTTTAATTAATTCTCTCGCAAAAAAGTTCATGATTTTATCTTCATCAAGCAAAATATCAACTTTAATTACTTCTTCTTTTTCAGCTCTGTTTAAAGCCAATACTTGATGTGAAGGTATTTTAGCCACTTTTTGTTTGAATTCATAATACATTTCATAAACTTTGCGTTCATCTTTTGTTTCATCTTTAATACTTGCTTCAATAAGACCATTTTTTAATGCTTCAGACCGAATCCATTCTCTAAAATGAGCATCATCACCAACATACTCAGCAAGTATTTCATGGACTCCTTCCAAGACCTCTTCGACAGTTTCCAATCCCAGTTCTTGATTAATATAAGTAGGTGCAACTTCAGCTAGTTTAAAACTACTATCAAATTCAAGAATCTTATTTGCTAAGGGCTCAAGTCCTTGTTCTTTTGCTTTTCCTGCTTTGGTCATTCGCTTTTTCTTATAAGGTCTATATAAATCCTCCACAACTTGTAGGACACTTGCTTCATTAATAGCCTTTTTTAAACCTGAACTCCACGCCCTCGCCCTCGGTGGCGGTCACGTTGTAGCGCGAGTCGAAGCGCACAAGCAGCTCCCCGCGGTCGAAATGGGCCGGGCTGACGACAGACTTGCGGAACAGGTAGCCGCCCTCGTCGTCCGCGCCGATGTGGGCGGCCTTGGTGAAGCGGAACTCGACGACCTCGCCGTGGGGCCGGGTGCGGACGCG
>DATBUC010000188.1:0-19888 GCA_036516515.1 Erysipelothrix sp.
CCGATCTTATCTAATACATCATTTGCTTTTCTTATTGCATTGATTTCCGCATGACCTAAAGTATCGTTATCTTGCTCTCTTGTATTACTTGCACACGCTACGATATGATCATCCTTAACTATAACAGCACCGACTGGTACCTCATCTTGAATATAAGCTTTACTTGCATATTCTAATGCGATTTTCATAAACTTCAAATGTTTATCCATGAAATCACTCCAATAAAAAAGTCACTACACACATAAGAGCTAACTTAAGGCTGCTGTATTCCTACCCTGACCTAATTCATTAGAATATGTTGTAGTGACATATATTATTATAACATTATTTGTAAATATTTCAAGTCTATAATTTCTATTTTGTAGGTGTAATTTTATCTTTAAATCCCATATATGGCCTTAAAGCCTCTGGAATACTTACACTGCCATCTTCCTGTAAGTTGTTTTCTAAAAATGCAATTAGCATTCTTGGTGGTGCTACCACAGTATTATTCAATGTATGAGCGAAAGTACGCCCTTCTTCTGTATCGATTCTAATCTTTAATCTTCTCGCCTGTGCATCTGTTAAGTTGGAGCAGCTACCAACCTCAAAATATTTATTTTGTCTTGGACTCCATGCTTCAACATCAACACTTTTATGTTTTAAATCAGCAAGATCTCCAGAACAGCATTCAAACACTCGTACAGGAATATCAAGTGTTCTAAAGAAATCTACTGAGTTCTCATATAATTCAACGAAATACTTTTCACTATCGTCTGGATGACAAATCACAACCATCTCTTGCTTCTCGAATTGATGAATACGGTAAACGCCTCGTTCTTCTATACCATGAGCACCTACTTCTTTTCTGAAACAAGGTGAATAACTAGTTAATTTATGCGGTAAGGTACTTCCGTCTATAATAGTATCAATATATTTACCAATCATAGAGTGCTCGCTGGTTCCGATAAGGTAAAGATCCTCACCTTCAATCTTGTACATCATATTCTCCATCTCTTCGAAACTCATAACGCCTTTAACAACATCTCCTCTTATCATAAATGGAGGAATAGTGTAGTCATAACCACGATCTATCATAAAATCTCTAGCATAAGTTGTTACTGCAGAATGTAATCTTGCGATATCTTTTTGTAAATAATAAAAACCAGCGCCACTTACCTTTCTTGCACTATCTAAATCAATTCCTGAAAATGATTCCATGATATCTATATGGTGTGGTATCTCAAAATCTTTATTTTCTATTTCTCCTACTCTATATAGCTCAACGTTTTCTGAATCGTCTTTCCCAATTGGAACATCATCAGCAATAATATTGGGAATATCCATCATTTTACTCTCTAACGCTTTAAATAACGGACCTTCTTTTTCTTCAATCTCCTGTAACTCTTTCGCGAAGCTTTGCACTTGATCTTTAACTTTTTCAGCTTCTTCTCTCTTTTTATTTCTCATTAATTCACCAATTTCTTTACTTAATCGGTTACGCTCACCACGTAAGAAATCAGCTCTAGTTTTTAAATCTCTATATTCTTGGTCAAGTTGAATAATTTCATCAACCATTTCTATTTTTTCCGCTTGATATTTCTTTTTTAAATTTTCTTTAATAACTTCTGGATTAGTTCTAAATAAATTAATATCTAACATAATTTCCTCCTTATAATAAAAAAAGCACCATTTTTTGTTATAGGGACGATTAAAATCGTGGTGCCACCCTTTTTTAAATGTTTCACGTGAAACATTCCTTAATTCTGATAACGGTAGTTTCCGGTTCCTCTCCAGGGTGGAATTGTAATACAAACTTATGACTTTCACCAACCGTCAATTCTCTAAAAAGTTCATCATTACATTAGTCCCTATCATTGAGTTGTTTCAATTATATATAAATAGAATTTACTTGTCAATTTCTACTGATTCTTCTTCAACATCTTCCTCTGAATCAAATACCGCCACAGAGGCAAGAACATCGCCTTCACTTAATTTAAAGATACGTACGCCCATGGTTGCACGACCATAGGATCCAATATCTTCAACATTAATTCTTATTAAGTTTCCTTGGTCAGACATTAGTAGTAATTCTTCATTACCATTAATAAGTCTAATAGCAGCTAAATCACCATTTCTCTCGTTTACAATAATCGTTGTAACACCTTTAGCGCCACGTTTTGTTTTTCTATAGTCTTCAATTGGTGTTCGTTTACCATAACCATTCTCAGTTATTGATAATACTTCATTACCATCTTTATCTGTTGCCATTCCAATCAACTCAGCGTCATCAAGATTAATACCGATAACACCAGCAGCAGTTCGACCCATTGCTCTCACTTCATCTTCATCAAAACGTGTTGCTTTACCATTGCTTGCGGCCAATATAATTTCATCTTGACCACTGGTTAAGCGTACGGAGACGAGTTCATCATCGTCACGAAGACTGATTGCGATTTTTCCATTACGTTGAATGGATTCAAACTCTTCTAACTCTACTCTTTTTACAATGCCTCGTTTTGTGGCAAAGAAAGCATATTGAACACTTTCATCTTTTTCTCCTGCCACTTTAACAAGTGTTGTTACGTGTTCATTGTCATCAAATTCTACTAAATTGACCATTGGAACACCTTTAGATGTTCTACTTGCTTGAGGAATATTAAATCCTCTCATTCGATATACTTTCCCTTTGTTAGTGAATACGAGCAAATAATCGTGAGTAGACATCGTTAATATTTGTTCAACAAAATCATCATCGTAAGTTGTTATTCCACGGACGCCTTTACCGCCACGGTGTTGTACATTAAATTCATCTACCGCAGTTCTCTTAACATAACCATTACTTGTCATGGTTATCACGATATCTTCTTCTGGGATAAGATCTTCATCGAGCATATCAATTTCAGCATCTGTGAGAATAGATCTTCTTTCATCCCCATATTTTTCTTTTATTTCTGTTAATTCATTTTTTATAATATCCAACAATAGATTATGATCAGCTAAAATTTCTTTTAATTCATTTATCAATAGCATTAATTCATTATATTCGTTTTGAAGATTATCGCGCTCTAATCCTGTTAAACGACGTAATCTCATATCAAGAATTGCTTTAGACTGTTCTGGACTGAGACCAAATCGATCTAAAAGTCTCTCTCCAGCTTCTTTATCATCTTGTGAGGAGCGAATAATATGAATCACTTCATCGATATTATCGAGTGCAATCATTAATCCTTCTAATATATGCGCTCTACGTTCCGCCCGTGCCAAATCAAATTGTGTACGGCGTGTAATAATCTCAATTTGGTGGTCTAGATAATGCTCCAGTGCTTGCTTTAAATTAATCAATTCTGGTTTATTATTGACTAATACAACCATATTCACACCAAACGAAGATTGAAGCGCAGTAAGACGATAAAGTTGGTTTAGAACGACTTCACTTTGCACATCGCGTCTTAATTCGATAACAATTCTAATTCCATCACGATTTGACTCATCTCGTAAATCAGTGATACCATCAATTGTTTTTTCACGAACTAAATCCGCTATTTTTTCAACTAAATTAGCTTTGTTAACTTGATATGGAATTTCCGTTACTACTAATTGAGTACGTCCACTACTTAATTCATAAGTATCTACTTTAGCTCTCATGACCACAGACCCCCGGCCTGTTTCATATGCTTTTTTAATTCCTGATTTACCTAAAATATAAGCTCCTGTTGGAAAATCAGGTCCAAAAATGTAGTTTTGCATTAATTCTAAAACTGTTATCTCCGGATTATCTATTAATGCAATAATTCCATCAATAACTTCGCCTAAATTGTGTGGTGGTATATTTGTCGCCATACCTACAGCAATTCCTGTTCCCCCATTCACTAATAAATTAGGGAACCTAGCCGGCATAACTGATGGTTCACTTTCTTCACCATCATAGTTATCTTGAAAATCTACAGTATCTTTTTTAATATCTCTTAATAGTTCCATAGATATTTTTGACATACGTGCTTCTGTATAACGCATAGCTGCAGCGCCGTCCCCATCTATTGAACCAAAGTTACCATGACCTTGTACTAACATATAACGATATGAAAAATCTTGAGCCATTCTTACCATTGAATTATAGACCGCACTATCACCATGTGGGTGATACTTACCAATCACTTCACCGACAATACGTGCAGATTTCTTAAATGGCTTATCACTTGTCATACCAAGATCATTCATAGCATAAAGAATTCTTCTATGAACTGGCTTTAATCCATCTCTAACATCAGGTAATGCACGAGATACGATAACAGACATCGCGTAGTCTAAAAATGATGTTTTCATTTCAGTGGAGATATTAATTTGTTTTACTCTATCATAGTTTTGATTATCTTCCATCTTATTCCTCCTATATGTCTAAGTTTTTAACGTACTGTGCATTACTTTGGATAAATTCACGTCTGGGTGCTACTTCATCACCCATTAATATTTCAAATATTGAATCAGCTTCCATTGCGTCATCAATCGTAACTTGAATTAAAGTTCTTGTTGCTGGATCCATTGTTGTTTCCCAAAGTTGCTCAGGATTCATTTCTCCAAGCCCTTTATATCTTTGTATATTAAATCTTTCACCAAACTCATTCTTTAATAATTCTAATTCTTCTTCACTATATGCATAAGCCTCTTTTTGTCCATAAGAAATTTTGTAGAGTGGTGGTTGTGCTATATAAATAAATCCTTGCTCTATCAAAGGTCGATAGAATCTATAGAAGAATGTAAGCAGTAATGTCCTAATATGAGCTCCGTCAACGTCAGCATCAGTCATAATAATGATTTTATGATAACGCAATTTATCAACGTCAAATTCATCCGCTACACCTGTACCAAAAGCAGTTATCATCATTCTTATCTCATTATTATCAAAAATACGATGGAGTCTTGCTTTTTCTACGTTGAGTACTTTACCACGCAATGGTAGAATCGCTTGGAAATTGCTGTCCCTTCCTTGCTTAGCACTTCCACCCGCAGAATCACCCTCAACAATATAAATTTCGGATACAGATGGATCTCTATTAGAGCAATCAGCTAGTTTTCCAGGTAAAGAAGTTACACCTAGTGCACTTTTTCTTCTGGTGAGTTCCCGCGCATTTTTAGCAGCAACACGTGCCTTTGATGCAACCTTAGCTTTTTCGATAATAACCTTTGCATCCTCTGGATTTTCCATTAGATAACGTTCTAATTCAGCTCCAAAAACACTAGAAACAATTCTTCTAACTTCACTATTGCCTAGTTTGGTTTTTGTTTGTCCTTCGTATTGAGGATCTGGATGTTTTATAGAAATAATTGCTGTGAGACCTTCTCTTACATCGTCTCCTAGAAAATTATCTTCGTCTTTTTTTAGCAAGCCATTTTCTTTAGCGTAATTATTGATTACACGTGTTAAAGCGAGACGGAAACCATCTTCGTGAGTCCCACCTTCTTGCGTATTTATATTATTACAAAATGAATATATGTTCGGTACAAACCCATCATTATATTGCATAGAAACTTCTACAATGATATCGTCTTCTTCGCCCTCACAATATGCAATTTCTTTATGAATCGGTGTTTTGTTTTTATTCATAAAGGCAACATATTCTAATAACCCATTTTCATATTCAAATTCTTGTTTTTGTTTATCAGATGGCTCTCGTTCATCAATGAAAATTATCTTAATTCCCTTATTTAAAAAAGCCATTTGTTGAAGTCGATCTCTTAATGTTTCATGAGAGAACTCAACCGTTTCAACAAATATCTCGGGATCCGGTTTAAAAGTTACTGTACTGCCCTTTTCTTGACTCATTCCCTTATCTTGTAGTGGAACTTTAGTCTCCCCGCCATTTTCAAAACGAACATAGTATTTATTACCGTCTATATTAGTATATACCTCTAAATATTCGGATAATGCATTAACGACAGCAGCACCAACACCATGGAGTCCTCCAGAAACTTTATAAGCGCCACCACCAAATTTTCCTCCTGCGTGAAGCACAGTGAAAATAGTTTCAAGCGTCGAAACCCCTGTTTTTTCATGAATACCAACAGGGATACCGCGACCATTATCACGTACAGAGACCGAACCATCCGTGTGTACTACGACAGTAATTTCACTTGCATGACCTGCTAATGCTTCATCAATAGCATTGTCAACTATTTCCCAGACTAAGTGATGCAGACCTCTTGATGAGGTTGTCCCAATATACATCCCTGGTCTCTTACGAACTGCCTCAAGACCTTCCAATACTTGAATATCATCGGATGTATAGGAATGTTCTACTTTTACATTATCCATTATTTTCCTCCTTAAAAACGTTACCTTCTACCACTTTGAAGACAGTTTTGTTTTTTTTGCTTTCAACAAAACTTAAATCAGTCGTAGTGATAAAAACTTGCATAGATTCAGGCAATAAATTTAAAACTCTATCTCTTTTTTCTTCGTCTAGCTCAGAAAATAAATCATCCAAGCAGAAGATGGGAAATGACTTGTTTCTTTTATAAAACAAATCAATTACAGCTAACTTATAAGCAATCATAATCATTCTTTTTTGTCCTTGGGACGCAACATTACTTACCAACACATCACCGATTTTAAATATAAAATCTTCTCTTTGAAAACCTTGGTTAGTACTCTTAAAATCTAAGTCTCTTTGTACATTATTTTTATAAATATTTAAAAGTGCTTCTTGGGTAAAATTATCCTTTGCTAAGAGAGACTCATAATGCAACGACAAAGGAATACTTTTTCCACTAAGTTTTTGATAATAAGCATTAACAAGTGGCGAAATTTTATCTACAAAAACTGATCTTATTGACATAATCTCATATGAAACTTCTACTAATTTTATTGTAATTATCTCTAAATAATCGAGGTCTACGTGACTATTTTTTAAATAGGCATTTCTTTCCTTAAGATATTTATTAGCCAGCGTTAAATTAGTTAAATATTTTTTCGACATTTTACCAATTTCATAATCAATTTCTCTTCGCCTAAATTTTGGGCTTGCACTAAAAAAATTCAAATCATCTGGATTGAATAAAACAACATTACAATGGCCGATAAAATCACTCATTAGATTTAAGTTTTGGTGATCTACTTCAAAGTATTTTCCTTGTTCACTAATCACCGAACGTAAAATTTTAGATTTTGTTTCATTAGTGATAGTACCTTTGACTTCTGCAAATAATTGATTGATGCGAACTAGATTCTTATCGTCATTAACTCTAAAAGAGCGCGCAGAAGACAAATAAACGATAGATTCAACGATATTTGTCTTTCCATGACCATTATCTCCATAAAATATATTTAAATGGTCAGAGAAGCTTAAATTCGTTTCTGCTATATTTCTAAAATTTCTTAATGATAAATTATTTATCTTCATCTTGAGATTCAATTATGTAGTGATCGCCATTGATTTGAACTTCATCACCTACATATAATTTTCTACCACGTCTGTTGTCGGTTTCACCATTCACAAAAATTTCAAACTCATTAATTCTATGTTTAGCTTCTCCTCCGGATTGAACGTAATCTTGTAATTTCAAGAATTGACCTAAAGTAATGTAATCTTCATTTTTTTTCATGCTATCCGTCCTTTATACACTTGTTTATTATACTACATTTCACAATTAATTTCATCTTTTCCTCCTTTAATTTTGCCAATAGAAAAGGCTCAAAGTCAAATGACTTTAAGCCTTCTAGAAATTTATTAAATTTAGTAATTAATCAAACGTTCTTACAGGTAAGACTAATTGTACAATAGAGTCATCCTCAGGGTCTGTTAAGATAAACGCTTGCATGTCACCAACAAACTTAACATCAATAATATTGCTACGAAGTGACTTTAATGCATCAATCATATATTTCCCACTAAAAGATATTTTTAAAGCACCGCCGATGTAGTCGACTGCTTGTAAAACTTCTTGTGATGAACCTATTTCTTGTGAGCGAGAACTTAATTCTATTTTATCTTGACTTGCTTCAAGCTTTACAGTCCAATAGCCTTCATTCTTTAAAAATGATGAACGATCGATAGCTTCTATGAAATGATTTTTATCAATTTTAAGTTCAAATCCGAATTCTTTTGGAATTAATCTATTAACATCTGGAAATATACCATCAATGAGACGCGATTGAATTAAACTACCTCCAACATAAAACTGAACGAGTTTATCAGAAACCGCAATTTCAACATCTTGGTTATCATTTATACTTTTTTGAACTTCATATAAATTATTCGCTGGGACAGAAATATTGAAATCAAAAGATTCATCGAGCTCAATAACTTTTTTTGCCAGACGATAACTATCAGTAGCAACAGCATGTAAATGATTACCATCTGTCTTAAAATTAACCCCTGTGAAAATTGGTCGATCTTCGCTTGTTGAACAAACAAATGCAGTTTGTCTAATTATTTGCGCAAGTTGATCTCCAGGAATTTTAAAACTGTCTGCTGGTTTACTAAAATCTATTTCAGGATACAAGTCTGCTTTACTACCATTTATCATATATTCTGCTTTATTGGCACTAATTCTTGTAAGAGCCCCATCAACAATTTCAATACTTATAATATCGTTGTCTAGTTTTCTAACAGATTCTAAAACATATCTAGAATCAAGAACGACACTACCTTCTTCTAAAATGATTAATTGATTATCTTCATTAGAATAGATTATCTCTTGAATACTAATACTAGAATCACTTGCAGTAAGTGTAAGAGAGTCATTATATAGATCAAATTTTATTCCAGATAAAATAGGTAATGGAGAAAAATTTGATGAAGCTCTTCCTACAGAAGATAAAGTTTTATATAAGGCTTGTTTTTTAATTGTAAATTTCATAGAGACCTCCATTGTAAGTTTATTTAATTATATCATAAAGTCACGCGCATGTTATTTATATATTTAAATAATGAATTATTACTATTAAGCACTGTGGATTTGGGTACAAATGTCAAAAAAGCTACTAAATAGGGACTTTTAGATCATAAATAAGCTGTGGATAACTTGTGGACGTATGGGGATTTATCGAATTTTCTCTTCAAGTTCATAAATTGCTTTAGCTAACATTTGATCTGTCTTAAGGTTTTTTTCTATCTTATCACATGAGTTTATAATCGTAGAATGATCTCTTCCGCCAAATGCTTCCCCTATTTTACTGTATGGTAAATCTAAATGTTTTCTAGAAAGATAAATCGCGATGTGTCTTGCATTTGCAATTGCTTTGGTTCTTGCTTTTGAAACAAGCTGTGCCTGAGTTAAACCATAATAATCTGCAACAATCCTTTTAATCGTTCTGGTATCTAACTCTTTAACAGCTACTGGTTTACCTCCAGTTTTGAAAGCACTCATGGCAATATCCATATCAATATGATCGTTTTGTCCAAATTCAATTGAAAAGAATAAAAGTCTATTTAATGCGCCTTCTAACATTCTTACATCTTTAGAGAAATTAGAAGCGATATAGTGAAGCACATCATCATCAAATATAGAGGGATCAAGGCTTTTATGTTTAATTTTTAATTGTAATATTGCAAGTGAAGTTTCAAATTCTGGTGAGTCAACACCAACAGACAATCCTGATGAAAAACGGCTAATTAAACGATCTTCCAATCCTTTAATCTCTGTTGGATGACGGTCACTTGTAATAACAATTTGTTTTTTGTTGTAAATTAATTCATTAAATATATGGAAAAATATTTCGTGTGATTTCTCTTTCCCAGCGAGAAATTGAATATCGTCAATTAGCAAGACATCTAATTGGTACATTTCTTCTTTAAAATCTTCAATAGTGCCGTCAGCAATCGTGTTAGCTACTTGGCGCACAAAATCAGAACTTGATGTATATAAAACATGAGAGTTAGGGTTAAGTTTTTTAATATAATTTCCAATAGCATTCAGTAAATGAGTTTTACCCAAACCTGAATTACCATAAATAAAAAGTGGTGTATAAAACTGTCCAGGTCGATAAGCACAACCCAAAGCTGCTGAATGACTTTCCTTATTGCTTGGTCCAACAACAAAGTTATCAAAAGTTTGACTGGCGACGATGCCATCTGTTCTAATTACTTTCTTTTGTACACGTACTTCTTGTTGTAAAACTTGTTGTGTTGGCTCCTCTTTAAACTCATTTTCTAAGAAAATATCGCATTCAATACTTTTTTTATCCAAAACTGCACATAATGTATCACAAATTACTGGTTTTTCTTCAGAAAGAATAACCTTTTGCAAGTAAGTAGGTACAAGGATAATCGCTTTATCTTCATTTAATGAAGCGAGGCGTGATTCTTCAAAATAAGTATTATAGATCGGCCCATCAAAATACTGGCTATCTTTTATTATCTTTTTAACATCTGTCCAGACGCCATCAAGATAAAAACGAACACTTGTCATATTTCACTTCTCCTTTAAAACTATAATAACAAAATAAAAATACAATTCTATACTCCCTAAAATTACCAACATCTTCTCCACAATAAAATATATAGAAATATCGTCTATATAGTGAGTTTACGTGAGTTATCCACAGTTGTCCACAATTTTACACATGTGGAGTGATTGTTTATAACTTTCACTTCTCCACAGCGATGTTGACAGTGTGTAGAAGATAAAATAAATATTCAGTTATCCACGAGTTATAAACAGCTAAAAACGTTTTAAACAATGGCCTAAATGTACTTTTCCACTTATCAACAAATTGTGGATTAACATGTTCAAATTGATTGCGGATAACTTGTGGATTGACGTTTGATAAAAATTTAAAATAAAGCGTAATGTGGAAACTTATCAACACACAACCTATATAAGTTATAAACAGGAATAATCAGACGAATAGAGATAGATAATTGACATAGTCTAAAAAATCTTATATAATTCTAAAGCATTTACGTACATAAGTTGTAAACTATTTATGCAAGCGGAATTGGAGGTGCTTTCAGTATGAAAAGAACATATCAACCAAATAAACGTAAGACAAAAAAGAATCATGGATTCAGAGCACGTATGAAAACAAAAGCTGGTCGTCGTGTCGTATCACGTCGTCGTGGTAAAGGAAGAAGTCAATTAACTAAGTAATAAAAAAATGTCACCCATAGAGGTGACTTTTTTATCTTAAAGGGGTGGGTCGATGAAAAAACAATTTCGCGTCAAAAAGAATGAAGAATTTGATGCAATCATAAAAAATAGAAAATTTATTAATAGTAAAGCCTTTACAATCTATTTTAAAAATAAAAAAGAGGAATATGGTCGCATTGGTATTGCTGTTCCCACCAAATTAGGCAATGCTGTTTTTAGAAATAAAACTAAAAGACAAATAAAAAATATGTTACATAGTCTTAACCATTATGAACTAAAATATGATCTAATTATAATAGTTCGTCCCAAGTATTTGTCGCAAAGCTATACAAATAACAAGAAAGACTTGGAAAAGCTTATGAAAACGGTTAAAATATAGAATGAATGTCTAGTTAGGAGAAATTTCATGAAAAAGTATAATAAAGTATTATTTTTATTTCTAGTCTTAATTACCTTAGCTGGTTGTACAAAAATAATTGACCCTAAAACTCGTAAAGTTTTAGATGAAATGATTATATATTCTGGAGATGCATGGGTTTTTGGAAAAGAAGGTTGGTTTAGTGCCTTTATTGTTTGGCCGATTGCTCAGCTTCTTAATTTCTTTGCCCAACACCTGGGTGCAGCACTTTCAATCTTCATTGTTGCAATCTTAATTAAGTTAATTACTTTAAGATTATCAATCCAAGCAACTGTTCAACAACAAAAAATGGCAGCGATTGGACCTGAGCAAGCAAGAATCGAAGAAAAATATCGAGGAAGGGATGATGAAGCTGCGAAGATGCAAAAAGCACAAGAGCTTCAAAAATTATTCCAAAAACATCAAATCAATCCGTTGAAAGCACTTGGTGGTGCATTCTTACAAATTCCAATTATGATTGCTATGTATCAAGCTGTAATGAGAGCAAATGAAATTATTACAGGATCAATCTTTGGACAAACATTAGAAGCAACACCGATGGATGGTTTTAAAACAGGTAATTTTGTCTATATCGGCATATTCTTGCTTATGGCCTTAGCACAATTTTTATCCATGTTTTTACCACAATATCTTGCTAAGAAAAAAGTTAAACAATATCCAAACCAAAAAGCTCCAGCTAATACAAACGCAATGATGTACACATCATTCGCCATGATTGTTATCTTAGGTTTAAACTGGGGAGTAGGAATGAGTTTATACTGGTTAATTAATGCCGCTACTCAATTAGCACAAACACTTTATATCCAAAACAAATATGGAGATAAATAAGACGGGAGAGTAGAATTGAATGAAGCAATATACAGCACGAACATTAGATGACTTATTAGTACAGGCAGCTAAAGAAAAAGATGTTGAAAAAACTGATTTAGTATATTATATTACTGAGGAAAAAACAGGGTTTTTAGGTCTCGGTGCTAGTGTAACCGCCGAAGTATTCGCTCCACAAGATGTCGTAGCGTTCATCGAACAATATTTTAATTCTTTCTTTGAAGGATTAGGACTTGAAGTTGAACAGAACATATCTATCAAAGGAAACCAAGTAACTGTTGATCTTAACGCAGAAAACAATGCGATCTTAATCGGTAGAAATGGTTCATCCTTAAATGGTTTAAGTAATTTACTCAGAAATGCTGTAAGCTCTAAGTTTAAAAGAAAGTTCTTTGTAAATTTAGATATTAATAATTACAAGCAAAACAGATACGATAAGTTGAAACATATGGCTGTACGTGTCGCTAAAAATGTACAGAGCAGTAAAGTTGATGCAGCTTTAGATCCAATGCCTAATGATGAGAGACGTATCATTCATAAAGAGTTATCTACTATGGAAAATATTAAAACTCAAAGTGAAGGGCGCGGAAGAAATCGTTATCTGAAGATAATTTATGATGAAAATAAAAATTAGACTTTCCTAAGGGAAAGTCTTTCTTTATCTAACAAGTATAGAAAACGATATACTAAAAGTAATGGAGGTAGGATATGAAATTAATTGTTGGTTTAGGTAATCCAGGAAGAAAGTACGTTAAGACACGTCACAATGTAGGTTTTCTCGTAATTGACGAAATTGCAAAACGCTTTAATTTAAGTGTAAATCAATCTAAATTTAAAGCAGATTATACTGAGTTTAATTATGGTGGTGAAAAAATAGTGTTAGTTAAACCACAGACATTTATGAATTTATCAGGCGAATCTGTCGTTCAATTTGTAAATTTTTATAAAATAGATTTAGAAGATATGCTTGTGATCACTGATGATCTCAATTTACCGATTGGAAAAATTAGAATTAGAAAAAATGGTAGTTCTGGTGGTCAAAATGGCATTAATAATATAATACAGCACTTAGGAACCAAGGATTTCCCTCGTTTAAGGGTCGGTATTGGAAAAGATCCAAGAATTGAAACAGTTGACTATGTTTTGGGTAAGCTCAGTGGAGATGAAGCTATAGAAAAAGCAGCTGACGCAGTTGAGGCGTTTATTGAGGGAAATACCATTGAAAATGTAATGAATGGGTTTAACTAATATGGAATGGTTTAAAAGTTATTTACTAAACCACTCTGTAAGTAAAGAATGGCTTGCATATAAATCAGATTTCGCTCATTTAAGTTTAATTCAGGAAGCACTTTTACTGTCAGTATCTGCACAAGAAAGTGAAAATCCGATAGTGGTTATCAAAGAAGATGAGAACGCAGCAATGAATTTAGCAGACATGCTTAGAAAACTTTCAAAAGATATCAAAGTTGGTTTATATATCCATGAAACTTCACTTCGTATAGAGGCATTAAGTGAATCAGATTTTATGCGTAGTAAAAGAATAGAGACACTTTATCAATTAATAAGCAAAGGTACTGATATATTAATTACACATCCTGCAGCTGTAGTGAGGAAAACAAGTAGTAAGAAAACACTGGAAGATGCAGTTATTTCCCTGGAAATAGACCAAGTTTATGATCCTAAAGAATTAATGAATGAACTAATAAGAATAGGTTATCAACGTGTGAAATACGTAGACAGGCCGTTCACATTTTCACAACGCGGAGGCGTCCTGGATGTTTTTTCTATAAATCATCAGTATCCAATAAGAATTGAGTTTTTTGATGATGAAGTAGAAAGTCTTAGATATTTTGATATAAAAACACAAAGATCAGTTGAGAAACTGACTAAAGCTGTAATCATTTTTGCTTCGGAAATTATTATTAGCAGTGATGAAAGAGAGTCTATAGTCAATCAAATTAAAAATGATATAAAATCAGAAACGTTAAAAGAAAAAATAGGCCTATCACTAGAACAGTTTAGACTAGGTAGTTATGAATTATCTATGTATCCATATTTATCTTACTGGCAGGAAAATAACAGTGTTTTAGATATTATTAATAAAAATAGCAAACTCATTGCTAGTCCGATTGAGTTAGTCGAACGCTACCACAAAGATTACTTACTCGATGCAATAAGTTTTTTGCAGGAACAAGAACAACTTGAGGAAAATATAGCGCCTAATAACATATTTATTCCTATAGAAGATGCTACAAAAGACTATGATTTAATAGAAGTACATGAATTCCAGACAGATGCAGAGATGAAGTATATCCCTTGGCATCTTAATCGTTTGTCTTTTAGCAATCCACAGGATAGTTTTAATTGGATAGCCAAACAATCAGAGCATAGAACAAGTATTATTATTTACGAAGATGGTGAGAGAGAAAAGTTGCTTTCTTATCTTAATCAACTTAATTTGGATTATCGTGAAGAATATTCACAAACACCAGGAATCATTGTTCAACCATCATCAATACGTATTGACATCACGCTTGAGGATATAAAGACTGATATTTATTATTTTAATAATATATTAATCGATGATAGAAAAACTTATCGTTATGATAATAAGTTTTACCAAGCTGAATCACTTGAAAGACTGCAAGATTTAGACAATTCAGACTATGTTGTGCACCGCCAGTATGGGATTGGTAGATATTTGGGTATCGCAACAAGAGCGTATGATAATATTGAAAAAGACTTTATGAGGATTATGTATCAAGGCGGTGATGAACTTTTTGTCCCACTAGAACAATTTCATTTGGTTCGTAAATACATGTCTAAAGACGCACAAGCAGTCAAACTGAATAAATTAGGAAGTAAAACATGGGAGCGAAATAAAGCTAAGGTAAAAGAAGATGTAGCGTTAGTCGCAGATAAATTAGTCAGGCTGTATTCTGAGCGTTCAGAAGCCAAAGGATTTGCTTTTAGTCCGGATAATGAGTTACAGGTAAAATTCGAAAGTGAATTTCCATACGATCTAACGCCTGATCAAAAACAAGCAGTGATAGAAGTAAAACAAGATATGGAAAAACCCGTTCCTATGGATCGGCTTTTAAGTGGAGATGTGGGTTTTGGTAAGACAGAAGTTGCTATAAGGGCTAGTTTTAAGGCTATAATGGATGACAAACAGGTAGCGTTTTTATGTCCAACTACAATTTTAAGTGCTCAACATCACAAAACATATCTTGAACGGTTTAAAAATTACCCAGTGAGAGTGGAAGTTCTTAATCGTTTTGTCTCAGAAAAGAAACAAAAAGAAATCTTACAAGACTTAAAAGAAGGTAAAGTTGATGTCATTATAGGAACACATAGGATTTTATCTAAGGACGTACTTTATAAAGATCTTGGACTTTTAATTATTGATGAAGAACAAAGATTTGGTGTACAAGATAAAGAAAAGCTAAAAGAATTAAGGGTTTCAGTTGATGTACTTTCATTGAGTGCAACACCGATACCAAGAACACTGCAAATGTCATTGGTCGGTTTACGTTCTTTATCACAACTCAATACGCCACCGAAAAATAGAATTCCGATCATGACTTATGTAATCGAAAAAGATGAGACGACTTTGAATGACGTTATCTTAAAAGAGTTGAGACGAGATGGCCAAGTTTTTTATCTATTTAATAATATTAATCGTATTTATGAGATAGCAAATAAAATAGATAAAACCATCGAAGATGCAAGAGTTGGGATTATTCATGGTCAAATGGATCGCGATATGATTGAAGACATAATGTTTGAATTTCAGGCAAAGCGTATCAATGTATTGGTTTGTACAACGATAATAGAAACAGGAATCGATATACCTAATGCCAATACGATGATTGTTGATAACGCACACCAGTTTGGCTTATCACAGCTCTACCAAATAAAAGGAAGGGTTGGCCGTAGCGATCGCTTAGCTTATGCTTATTTTGTTGTACCCAAGAAGAAAAATCTAACTGAAGTTGCACAGAAAAGATTACAAGCGATACAAGAATTTTCTCAATTAGGTAGCGGTTATAAAATTGCGATGAGAGATTTGAGTATTAGAGGTGCAGGAGAGCTTTTAGGAGCAAATCAATCTGGTTTCATAGATACAGTAGGTATGGAACTATATGTGGAATTATTGAAGGAAGCGATTGCTGAAAGAAAAGGTCAAGATGTTAAGAAAAAAACAGACCGTTATATTTTACAAACGAGTGCATATTTACCAGAAGGATTTGCAGCCACAGACGATGAAAAATTAGATATTTATGAAGCCATACAGGCGATTAATGATTTAGACTCGTGGCTCATGCTCTATGAGTCTTTAGAAGACCGCTATGGACAGTTGCCAGAAGAAGTAGAGCAGTTGTTAAATAAGAGCAAACTTGAGCTTTTATTAAAAGACGAAACAAAAATTGAAAAATTTATTCAAAAATATAATCATGTTATACTAAGACTAAGTAAAAACTATTCTGATAAAATTGATGGTATGCATCTTTTTCAAATGATTAGTGAAAGATCATATGATATAGAGATAAAATATATAAATAATGCCATTGAAATTCAGGTGCCTAATACTCGAGAGTGGGTAGAAGATTTTGTTTATATACTTGATAATATAAAGGAGCAAGATAACAATGAGGTTAGATAAATACTTAAAGGTATCTAGAATAATAAAAAGAAGGCCTGTAGCGAAGTCTTTAGCTGAAGATAACCGTATACAAGTGAACAATAAAATCGCAAAGCCATCTTATGAAGTAGAAATTGGCGATGTCATTCAAATCGATTTTGAACACCGTCTCATTATTTGTGAAGTAACCAATCTCGATAAAAGGGTTTGGAATAAAGACGGTGAAATGTACAAGATGATTACTAACGAATACAAAAATGTCTGACAACTCTTGAAATTAGTAAAAATGTCGGTATAATGTGAGTATATAAAGAAAGAAGTTGATTTTAATTATGTCAGAGATAGCAATAAATCGATCTCATAAGTCAAAAAAATGGTTATCTTTTGTAGTCGTTTCTGTATTGCTTCTTGCTTCTGTTTTCTTTTTATCAAAAACAGTTAAGGATGTTATGACAACATTCCAATTAAAACAAGAATTAAAGATAGTTGAAAAAGATTTAGAAACATTAAAAACACGTCAAAGCGAATTAACATTAGAAAAAGCAAAATTGGAAGATCCTGGCTACGTACAAAACTATGCACGTGGAACTCATTTGCTTTCAAAATCCGAAGAACAAGTATTTATTCTACCAAAAGGTAAACGATAAAAGAGATGCTGATTAAAGC
Source organism: Erysipelothrix sp. (assembly GCA_036516515.1). Taxonomy (GTDB): domain Bacteria; phylum Bacillota_I; class Bacilli_A; order Erysipelotrichales; family Erysipelotrichaceae; genus Erysipelothrix. Next base: position 17,628 of record DATBUC010000188.1, read on the forward strand.
ATCTCTTTTTCTTTGCATATTTGGCTTAACTTATAGTACAAGGCAATCGTTTTAGCATCCTCAATTTCATTATTTTCTACCATTTTTGTTATTTCGTCGAAGGTGAAAGTTTCAATCGTGAGTTCTTCATGCTCATCTAAATCTTGTCCGACATACTCTAAATCTTCCGCATAGTAAAGGTAAAGTACTTCATTTAAATAGGCTGGTGAAGGGTAGATTTTACCTAAATATTTTATAGTATGAGCCTTATAGCCAATTTCTTCCCTTAGCTCTCTTATAGCTGTCTCTTCTGGATTTTCTCCAATATCAATTTTTCCAGCGGGAAATTCCCAAATACACTTTTCGATTGCATAGCGAAATTGTTTTACTAAATAAAATTCACCTTTTTCATTCTTAGCAGCAACACAAGCACCACCTGGGTGGTCTAACACCTCTGCTTCAAAGCCATTAAAATCCTTTTTATATACATCAATAATAGTACCAGTATAAACTTTTTTCATATGCCCTCCTATCTCTATAATAGCATGATTATTTACATGATATTACAATCTCTTATAATCTTGTTTCATGTTATAATTAGAGAAAATGAGGTGTCATATATGTTTATATCGTTTGAAGGACCAGAGGGCAGTGGAAAAACCACTGTAATTAAGGCTGTAGAAAAGTATTTAGTAAGTAAAAAATTTGAAGTGGTATTAACGCGTGAGCCAGGGGGCGTCGCGATTTCAGAAAAGATAAGAGATTTGATTTTAGATCCAGATCACAAGGAAATGGATGCGCGAACAGAGGCACTGCTTTATGCTGCCAGTCGCAGACAACACTTAGTCGAAGTTATTGAACCAGCACTCGAAGCAAATAAAATAGTTCTTTCAGATCGGTTTATCGATAGTTCGCTTGCATATCAAGGAATTGGCAGAGGAATTGGAGTTGCGGAAGTCATGAGTATTAATGATTTTGCCCTTAATGGAGTGATGCCCGATCTTACTATATTTTTAGATGTTAAGCCTGAGATAGGGATGATGCGGATAGAAAAAAGAGGTTATAAGGATCGTTTAGAACTCGAAAAAGGTGGTTTTCATGACCGTGTGTATGAGGGCTACTTGCAAGTTGCGGATACTTTTAATGATAGAATAAAAAAAGTAAATGCTAATCAACCAGTAGATATCGTCCTAAAAGATGTGATTGCAATAATTGAAGGTTATTTAAATGAATAATTTATTAGAAAGACAGAAGAAAGCAATTAATTTTTTTAATAAACAGCAAGCAAAAGGCATGATCTCTCATGCCTATCTTTTGGTTGGAGAAGACGCACTAGAAATGGCACATTATATGGCATTGAGTATCTTTTGTGAAGCACAAGAGGTGGGGCCTTGCATGTCATGTAGTACTTGCCAAAGAGTAGATGAACATAGCTATGCTGATTACAAAGTATTCTCACAGGAAGAATCGATTAAAAAAGAAGATATTCAAGACATAAAAAAATATTTCTCTACAACAACATTAGAAAAAAGCAATCATAGTGTTTATACATTAGATAAAGTAGAAACAGCAAGTGTTTCAGCAATGAATAGTCTTTTAAAGTTTTTAGAAGAACCAAGAGATAATGTAACAGCAATTCTTACGACACAAAATCCGAAAAATGTATTAGAGACGATAAAATCGCGTTGTCTTATACTGCAATTGGAAAACAATACAAATGATAAAGTCGTCGATATTTATGAAAAAAAAGGCTATGAAACACGTTATATTTATAGTTTATTAGACAGTTATCAGGATGAAAAGCAATTCTCTACTTTAATTGATAATGAAAAAATTAAATCATTGTATGATACAATTCTAAAGTTTAATCAACTTTATCCTAAAGATAAATTACTCGCCGCAACATTTTTACAGGCAGATTTGATTAATAAGCAAAAAATTAGTGTAGATGAGTATCGAGTTTTTATGAAAATGTTTATTTATCTATCGGATAATAATCAAGTAAAAGAAGTCCTATTAGTCAATGATGATCGCATTAGAACAGGCATGATTGTAAATCTTTTAATAGATAATTTAGTAGTAGATTTAGTTAAAGGAGTGAGCTCATGATCCAACAAAGCTTTAAAAACAATAAAGCAACACTTTATCTTGTGGCAACACCAATAGGTAATTTATCAGAGATGACACCAAGAGCAATTGAAATTTTGAATTCAGTTGATATTATTGCAGCTGAAGATACGAGAAATTCAATTAAATTATGTCAACATTTTGATATAAAAACA
>DATBUC010000189.1:0-8499 GCA_036516515.1 Erysipelothrix sp.
CAAGGCATCGGCTTTATTTTCTGTGAAATCTTGATGTGGTCCCGCATAATAAAGACCTTCTTTACTTAAGATAAATTCAGCACCTTGTAAATGGATTGCGTTATCTTCATTATCTACTTTTAAAATTTCCAAATTAGCCAACGGAATTGTTTTATAGTTTTTAATATGTATAAAACTGACATGACCTGCTTCTTGGGATTTAATTTCTACGGGTATCGGTTCCAACAAGGGTTGGTACCCTTCTGGAGCTTGAATTTCTTTAAGTTGATATTGGCCAATTGGCACTCTATTAAAGGCTGCTTGCCCTTGTTCATCCGTCACGACCACTTTCGCATTTTCTATATTTTTGTCAAATAAAGAATCTGCTCCGGTAAAGAAACCATGTTCTTCGTGTTGCAAGACAAATTGTGCGCCACTGAGCTTGATTTTAACTTCTTCTCCAGCGCGTTTGTCAATTTCTAATCGACCATAATCTAAAAGTTCGGGCCATGGTTTTCGTTCATTTTCTACTGTTAAATAGGCAACTTTATGCTCTTTAGAAATATTAAATTTTAAATCTTGCTGTTCTATTGGTTTAAATCCATTGGGTGCTTTTTTCTCATGTAAGAAATATTCACCATAAGGAATTCCTTCTATCTTTGCAAGCCCTTGGATTGAGGTTGTTGCGATATAAGCTTTGTCTTCATCTGGAGAAAAAATATTTTTATCATTGGTAAAGTAGTGTTTTTCTCCCTCAACAAACTTGTATAGGTAAAACTCTGCCCCCGATAGTTTATGTGCTTCACGATCTTTTTCTACTTTTTCTATTTGTAAACTACCGACTTTTTTCTCATTAGGAATATTAAAGTGGTAGTGAACTGTTTGTTCACTAAGCTCTTGGTATAGCTCAATTTCAAATTCCTTATCAATGATTTCATAACCTTCAGGTGGAACAACTTCCTCTAAAACATAGCGACCTAAATTTAAGTTATTAATTTTTAGTGCTCCATTCACGTCAGTAATGAAACGATAGGCCTCATCACGATTTTCATCCCATAGAATTTCTTTTTCAGAATATGTGGATAGATACTTTTCTTCACCATTTTTTCCGATCCCTTTAAGGATAAATTCTGCGCCTTGTAACCCTTGATTGATGTCTTCTCCGAGTTCAAATTTTTTAATACTGATTTCACCTTTGGGACCTTTTTGTTTGTCCCAAGGTTTAATACTTGGATTGGTAATATCCAATGATATATCTTGATCTAAGGTAATTTCTATAATATGCTTATTTTCTTCGATAACATGGCCACTAGGCGCTTTAAGTTCCCAAAGTTCATAGCATCCTTCTTCGAGGTTTTTAATTACTGTATTATCGGTGGTTGTAATGAATCTTTTAGCGAACATAACGTTAGGTAACCAACTCACAAAATCATTAAATTGGACATAATAATAGGGAATATCATTTATTTTTTTAACTAAAACAAATTCAGCACCTTCTAGTCCTAGTTCGTCTCCTTCTTTTTCCACTTTTCTAAAAGAAAGGTTATGATGAACCATTTCTTCTTCTTTTTGATTAACATAAGAAACTTCAACGACTTCTGGAGCATCCTCTTTAATTACTACTTTTAAGGGTTCTGCTTTTTCATAGCCCTCAGGAGCGACACGTTCTTCGATATAATAGGTACCTGGTTTTAAGTTTACAAACTTAGCAATCCCACCATCAATTGATTTTTTCTCCGCTTTTTCACTTGTGACCCATTTTACTTCATTATCTTCAAGTTTGTAATATTGTTTTGTACCTTGGGCTTGACGAAATAAAACAAAGAGCGCTTTTTCGTCATTTATCATCTTGCCTTCAGTGTCTACTTTTTTCATGAGGAGTGTTTTAAGTGTTTCTTCTTTTTCAAAGATCCAAGTTGGGCGGAAATTATGTATTTCAGCACCATTTCTTTGGTGAAGATTCTTTGCACTCACAAACCCATTAATTGCAGAGCCGGTAAGTATGATTGTGGCTTGCGGTGCAAGCACAGAACCAATGATTTCTGCGCCACCGCCACTGGCAGCACTGCCATTATTATTATTTCCCGTAGCATAGTTACTTAAATATTCCTGATGATATTGAAAATTCCCCTCTTCATCAACCCCTTGATCATCAGGACTTATATTTACAGGGTTAATAAATGTACGATAATCTACTTGGTTAAAGAAATTAGTCACTTGAGTCGCTTGAGGGAAGTAATAGGTGATTTTGCCAGCCATTGCCTTTCTATCTTCATCATCAGCAACATTTATACTCCCGTTTCTATCTGATAAGAAATTCCCTTTAAAGGCAACTTTATCACTATGAACCCGATCACCTTGTTGATTTCTAATAAAGGAAGTAACAATCACATTACGATCAGAAAATTCTTGCGGAATACCAAAAGAATGAACGATGGTTTCTAAAGACTTATCTTGTTCACTTGGAAGTATATTAATTAAAATCGTATTGTCATCGACATCTGATTGATACATATCATAGGTAACAAGGCGACCATCAAGCCAGGTTTCTCCTAATGTTTCGCCCAGTAATTTAGATGAAGAATTAGTATAACGATTCAGTTTTCTTAAAAGCTTCTCGTTTTGACTCAATAAGTTATTGAAAATATCATCTGTATTTGCGGAATAAATCTGTTCAGATTTAAGATTTTCTTTAAATGCAGCTTTGCTCTCACTGATGGAGGCATCATGGGCTACAAATCGTCCTTTCACTTTTCCCTTATCTTTATAATAGTCCATTGTGAGCTCATAATTACCGCCACCGATACGATTAACTTTACCACCAAGTAATAATGAAATATCTTCTGTATCTGTAGGAGCTAAGCCAACTGTGTTCGCATCACGATTAAATATCGCCCCATAAGAAAACTCAGAAGTATCTTTACCGAAGTTAGAATTTTTAGCTACAGCCAAGGGTCCTTCTACGTCTGCTTGATTTGCCGAGTGATTACCACTCAGTAAAATATTGTAATTAACGAGATTTTTTGCCTCTACAAGCTCATTTTCGTTCATTGTATTATAAGACTGCGCTTCAAGTGTTTGGACAGGTAAGCTTGTCAATAACATGGTCATTGCAAAGAGTATTTGTAAAATTTTCTTCATAATATCCCCCTAATTTTCATTAATGAGTTTATTAATGAAATCATCAAATGAACCCGTTGTATTTTCATAATCATGAATTAATCCTGCATCAAGATGAGTGAAAAAGGTCATTTCACCTTTGCGTGCTAGAATGGCTTCACCATCTTCTGAGCCAAAATAACAGCGGTCAATCTCTTCATAACCTTCTTTTCGCAAGGCCTCTTGCAACGCTTCAGCAATTCTTTCTCTATCTTCAATATATTTTTTCACTTCTTGATTATCGACAACCCAAGCATCTACGCGCGTTGCCCCATCAATGTAGGTTTTTTCAACCTGCTTAAAATGATCTAATGAATGCAATTCAAAATACGCATTTTCATCTTCCTCTACAAAGGTGAATCGTGTCATTGGTATTTTAATACCTTCATGTTCCCAAGTGAAATAATCAGGTAAGTGATGTGGTTTAAAATAATAGTCACTAAAGACTACTTCTTCGATTCGATAATGATTTTGTCTTAAGTAAGGAAAAGAATTAATAAAATCTTGTCCTTGTGCTTCTGTATCAAATATCAGTAAATCTTTAAGATCATTACCATGTCTCATTTTTAAAATATACATTATTTCCCCTCTTTTCTCTTACCTTTATAATACATGAAAAAAGGTGCTTTCGCACCCTTTCTAACCTTTAACACAAACTGCTAAGGTTTTTTCTATTGAAGCTAATACATCTTGATTTTCAATTTTTAATAAATCCATTGTATCATTGGGATCTATGTATAAATCACGTTCATTCATCTGCCCGCTGACTGTCATATGAATCCCATGCTCAACACCTGCTGCTTTTGCTTGTTGATCAATGGCTTCATATTGATCTTTTACTTGCGCATAGGTAACAGGAATAATCTGTGTCATGTCTTCTTGCTTTAAAGCGGCAACAATCATCTCATAAAAATCTTTATATTTCATATTATAACTGGCAATAGCATAACTTTTTCCATGTTGGCCTTGTTCCATCGCGCCTACAGCTGCTTGGGCGACTTGTTCAACGGTAATCATTGCCGTTCCACCAACGAGTGCGGGATAAGTTTTTTGATTTTTAATGAGATCTGTAAACATTTTCCATAAAGGCATCCGACCTGGCATTACCCCGAAAATATAAGGTAAACGAAGCACCATAACATCCATTTTACCCTGCCCTTCTTCAAAGGCAACTGTTTCTTGTAATAAGCGCGTTTGTGGATAAGGTTGTGATTTTAAATCGATGTCAGTAAATCTTTCAGCAAACTCTGCGGTGTAAGAACCATAGACAATGAATTTCTTTACGCCTGATTCTCTTGCTAAGCGAGCAAGACGTTGGGTTGGCAAGACATTCGCTTGATAAAAGAAATCATAAGCGGGCGCTTTGGGAATCGTGCGTTCATCTGCACCAATGGCATACATCACGCCATCAACATCCGCTAACAATTCCCGTACTTTTTCATCAGATAGTGCATTAATATCCGCTAAGATATTTTCAACTTCAAGACCCGCAAATAACGCTTCATCAGGCATAGGAGGAAGGGCAACGGATTTTACTTCATAACCTTTTTTAAGAAGTTCTAAAGTCGTATAATAGCCAAGAAATCCCGTGCCACCCAGTACTAATACTTTATTCATGATAAAACCACCTTTCTAAACATATTATAACGTTTAAAAAGGTGGTTGGTTAAAAGACTATCTTTCACTCAATAAGATAAGTTTTGTTTTACTTTCAAGTTTTTCTTTTGATAATGATAACGCAGCGATATTTCTAATGGCATCGCCAAGATCTTGTTCCGCTTGTGTCTGACTTGTTGGTAAATAAAGAAGATTAAAACCAACATCATAAAATTGCCAGTAATACGGCGTTAAAATCGCCCCATTTTTAAGATAAAAATCAATTCTTTTTTCTCTAACTTGCCTTGCTTGTTGGTTGAGAGCTTCATCTGGTATCTCACTTTCAATTAAAATACCTGAAACACTAACCAGCTCGGGTAACTTCTTTAGGAAAGTAGAACCAATTTTTTGTCCTCGATAACTGGGATTAATTGCAAAGTAGTCAAGTAAAGCCAGATCATCTTCTGGATCAATGATTAAAAAAGCATAGCCATAGAGATGTTGATCTTGCTCCATCACATAAGCATGGTAATAGCCTTCTTCATAGAGCTTTTCAATTTTCCAAAAAGGTTTAATTTCAGCATCTGGAAAATGATAATATAAGTGCGTATCAAACACATGTTCAATTTCATTTAATTTTAGTTTTCTATAGCTGTAATCATTCATATTATCCCTCTAATTCGTTTGTGCTAAGGCCCATAAATAAAAGCTGATTTGACTTTGATAGGGTGTGATTTCATCGGAAAATTGTTGGTACATCGCTTTTGTCAAAGGATGATGACCTATTAAGATTTCAATACCTTTACGAATGCCATAGTCATGATACGATAAAATGTCTTCTTTTTCATAGGCAAATAAAAGCATCATCTCACATGTCCAAATTCCAATACCTTTATAGGCAATAAGCTGTTCGACAATCATCGAGCTGTCTACTTCTTTTAGTCCTTCAAGGTCTAAGTCCCCTGATACTACATCTTGCGCAATATTTTTGATTGTCATCACTTTTTGTTTGGCAATCCCAAAAGATTGTAACGTCGCAACATTACATTGGGCGATTGTATGCGCGTCAAACGCGCCCAAGCTTACTTCTAATTGATGCATGATCTTATCCTTTGTCTTCGTCGTAATTTGTTGTGAAACAATGGTATCGACAAGCACAACAAAGGGATCTTGGTAAACAATGCGTTCAATAATACCAAATTTATCAATTAAATTTATAATCGCTTCATTATTTTTAAAATATGGTTTGAGGCGATGCGGATCCGTTTTTAACTGCTTACGCTTCAATTGCGACATGCACATCGACCGTGCCATCCATTTTATAATGTTCATAATCAACCGTATAGGCTCGTTTTAAAGTGCCTGCTTCTTCAAGTTGCCAAATATGCTCCCATAAAGCAGGTAAATGTGCTTTGTCTTTAACGCGAAATACTTTATAGACCATACTCTTATCTATACAAACAAGAGAGTTAGAATCATACTGTCTTAAAGCGACCCCAAAGGAATAGTCCCCTTTATAATCACTCACATAATCGGTATAGACACCAAACCATTCGGTTTCTTCCTTGATTTTTTCCTTGGCCTCTTGCCAGATTTTTGTAAACTTTTCCTCTAGATTATCAGTTGCGAAATTATTAACTCTCATCATATCAACAATAAATAAATTCATCTTATACTCCTTTTTAGCATAGACTGCCCCCTACAATTGCGAGATCATCATCAAAATTGATGGCCGTTTCAATAATCTTTTCTAAAGCAAACGTAATTTCTGCTAAAGTCATTGTCGGTTGATTTTGACTTTGCTCTGGTAAATAGGGAACATGAACAAAACCACCCTTAATATTGAGTTCTTTTTGGAAAACCTCATCTAAGAGATGATACATGACATGGTTACAAACAAATGTGCCGGCACTGTTAGAGATACTCACTTCAATGTGATGACTTTCCAGTACTTGTTTCATTCTTTTAATCGGTAAACTTGTAAAGTAAGCATTTTTACCCAGTGGATTGATTACTTGATCAATGGGTTGTTGCATCAAGTTATCAGGAATACGGGCATCATCAATATTTATTGCCACGCGCTCTAAAGAAATACCTTTGCGACCGCCCGCTTGACCAACACAAATCACTACATCGGGCTGATTTTCAGCGATTAAATCAGACAAAACTTGCGCTGATTTATTGAATACAGTTGGCAACATCGCTTTCACAATACTTACATTTTCTATTTTATCGGAAATATTTTTAACTGCCTCATAGGAGGGATTAATTTTTTGGTCACCAAAGGGATCAAAACCTGTTATCAATACTGTTTTCATTTATAAACTCCTTTACACCTTAGAAATAATCAGAAAAATAAAGTTTTTCGACCCGGATTGTTTTGCTCAAGATATTAAGTGCACTTTCGCTCGCCTGGACTTGCGACAATTTAGCCAACTCCGTTACCGTTTTATAACCAAAAAGCAAAGTTGATAAGGTACCAATATTCATTGTAATGACCTCACCTACGACCTCCTCAACAATCTTAATTTCACCATCTCGCCAGTAGACACCAAAAATGCGATCATTCCAAGGTGCATAATCATCATGAATATTTAAGGTAAAAGGAACACTTTTATCTAAAAAGGGATAAATTTTCAAAAACGCATACACATCTACAATCCGTCCCATATAATAAGGTTCAATTGTCTCGACAATATCACTATCTTCAAGATTAAAAGCAATGGGTTCTCCGGTAAAATTATTGCCTGAAACCTGATTAATCATCGAGAAATGAGCCGAAATAAAATTCCAAAGCCCATGATGTGCATCTTGGGTCAAATAGATTAATTCTTTAATATGAAATATTTCATCCAGTATCCAATAAAAACATAAACCCGTCGCAACATTATGCTCATCATAATAGAGGGCCGCATAGCGTTCTTCTTCATTTTCCCAGCGCCAATACTCGCCCCATGCCAGTTCATCACGATACATTGCCCCATGACGTTGACTGGCAAATTTATCATAAAATTCATAGATTTCTGGTGCATCAACATCAAAGCGTACCACATGCCCTTTAACATCCTTATTTTTTGGTAATTGCGTATCTTCAAGCGTAAATGTCATTTTATCAGAAATAATCTCCCAACCTTTGCGCCGATAAAAAGGGACGCTATAAGGATACAGATAGGAAACGATTTGTCCTTTTTCTTTCATTGCAATTAAAGCCTGTTTGATTAAATCACTCATAAGACCCAAGTTAGCATATTCAGGATAGGTGCCCACCCCTGTGAGACCGCCCATTTTAATCCGATTCCCATGCATATTTACCTCAAAAGGATAAATCGCAACTTGTGAAATTAAAGCGTCGTCTGATGTAAACCAGCCATAAACATCCGCACGCGCAAATAAAGGCCGCTTTGCTTTGATAATATCACGATCATCTTCATAGCCTGAGCTCATGATTTCATCATCACTGATTTGAAACACATATCTAAGCAATTCATTGAATGCCTCAATATCCTTGTTTTCAACGGGCTTCATTTTCAGTTGTGATTTTATGCTTTGGTTAACCATGTTTCCACCTCTACTCTATTATGCCACGTTTTAGCTTATTTATAAATGTTTCTCAAAGACAGTCCTAAATAAAGAAAAACCAAGTCTTTTGTGAGAGCTTGGCTTTCTGAAATTATTATAAATTTATTTGAGATTTAACTTAATTAATTCTACTTCGCGTTTACCATATTCACGTTCGACAATTAACACTGAATCTTTGTCCGTGAA
>DATBUC010000190.1:0-1780 GCA_036516515.1 Erysipelothrix sp.
CATTCCACCTTTTTTGCAAATACTTCCCACTAGCGCATTCAATGACTGCAATGCTTGTTGATTTTGAACAGCATTTGACCACATATAAAGTCCGCTGGAGGAATCAACAACAGCTGACTCTGCAGTTGCAAACTCTCTGGCAACCCGAATAATTGTTTCTGCCGCAATACCTGTAATTTTCTCTACATTTTCAGGCTTATACTTATCCTTTAATGCCTCTTTTTTGTAAACATCAAAACCCTGTCCATAGTTTTCAACAAATTCTTTATCATATATATTTTCCTTAATAATAACATGAGCCATTCCCATTAGTAATGCAGCATCTGTGCCTGGAGTAATTGGTAAGTACTCGTCTGCCTTTGCCGAAGAATAAGCAAATCGTGGATCAACTACTACAAGCTTTGCACCATTTCTCTTTGCTTCAATAATCTCCTTTGGAAATGCTAATCTATATCTTGGAGCTTCCATCTGGTTAGCACCCATTAAAATAATATATTTAGAGTTTTTATAATCTGCTAAAGCAGATGTATTGTTTAATACTAACTTATTTCCTACCCTCTTACCACCTTCACAAATACTACCACTCCCAAAAGGTCCGTTAGGTGTTCCATAGTTTGATGCAAAACCTTTTAATAAAGATGCATAATGTCCTCTACGGTTCATTAAAATCAATGTTTCTGGACCATATTTTTCTTTAATATCTGTAAGTTTTTCATAAATAGTATCAAAAGCCTCATCCCAGGATATTTTTTCCCATTGATATGGACCTGTTTTTTTCATTGGATATTTTAATCTGTCAGCATCATACAGTAATTGAACTCCAGAATTTCCTTTAGGGCACAATCCGCCTCCACTAGTCAGGTCTTTCTTGTTAGGCTCTATCCTAAGAACTCTACCTTCATCACCTACAACCGCCTTTGCACCACAATAAATAGCACACATATAACATGCAGTAGGTACTACTGTTACACTTTCTGTATTTGCTGATACAGTTTCAACATTTGTAATAGTTTCAGCTTCTACATCATCACCCTTGGATTGATTACATCCACTTAAAAATAGCATTGTTCCTGTAGCAACTCCAGATGCTTTTAAAAAACTTCTACGACTAATATGTTTTTCCCATAATTTCATTAAATTCATAGTTACTCCTCCTTTCTATAAATAAAAAACTTGAGGATTTATATTTTCAGGATCTCCTAACTGTTTAGGTTTTTTTTCCTTCATTAACTTAGATACTTCACTATTAGGATCATCTATGTCGCCAAAAATTCTAGCATCAGTAATACAAGTATTAACGCATAGAGGAGCCTCTCCATTAGAAACTCGAGACGCGCAAAATGAACATTTTACTGCTTTGTTACTTTCTGCATTAATTGATCTAGCACCATAAGGACAAGCATTAACACACGCACCACAGCCAATACATTTTGCTTCATCTACTAAAACAAAGCCTTCCTTAGTTTTGTAAGTAGCACCTTCAACTGGACAAGCTTTAACACAAATGGGATCTTCACAGTGGGCACATAGAGCAGGTACAAACTCCATCATAACATTTGGAAATTTACCTTTTTGATTAACCATTACCCAATTCAACTTATTATCTGGTGGTAATTGATAACCCTGTTGACAAGCTACAACACATGCGTTACAGCCTATACATTTCTCCTTGTCAAATACCATTGCATACTTAGACATTTTATTCCTCCTTTTTTCAATTGATAATAAATAGCATCAATAATTTGTTAAAAATAAAACATTTTAACACCCTACACTTAAA
>DATBUC010000191.1:0-2966 GCA_036516515.1 Erysipelothrix sp.
CCGTATCTTTGTCTTGAATAGATTTTTCATAGTGCTTGAGCGCGCTTTTGAAATCCCCTTTTTCAAAAGCTTCATCACCTAGATCACGTTCGCTTTTCCATTCGGCGCTGCAAGCAGTAAGTAAAAGTGATGAAAGGGCGACAGGTAAAATAAATTTCTTCAATCTATATCCTCCTTATATCATTGTAACTAATTAACTTAATGGTCAGATATAACCATCAAGAGTTTATATAAAAACCGCAACCAAACAGGCGACGGTCTTATATATTTATTTATTATCGTTTTTCTCTAATAATCTATTTTTTATGTTTTCAAGCTGACTGACGGAGAAGTTTACATACTCAAATTGACTGACTCTCAATGCCTCATCGCAAATTGATAAAGCGGTTTGATAGTCTCCTTTATCTTCTAAGATGTAGATAGGTTCTAAATAGTAAGACATACCAAGTGGAGTGTGCCTTTTTAATATATCTAAATACAATTTAAGAGCTTCCTCAGAATCACTTAGTTTTTGTGCTTTCTGATACTTACTATGGTAAACCTCGAATTCGGCGTCGCGTACATCTTGGTCTGTAATATAAACGTTTTCCATTCCGTATTCCTGAATCAAATCTATATCTGGATGAAGAGATGGGTTTTCAATCCATTCACTTATCCTTTTTGCAAAGCTTTCAACACTTTCTAACTCTTTTACTCTGATCGGCTTAGGTCTATTCATGAATGTTCACCTGCTTAAAAACTTCTTTTTTAGTGCTTTATTTACAATTGCGTTCTTTGCGAATTGTTCATCATCCCAATATTCACTTTCATATAATTTATGCTGAGTGACTAAGAGATAATCAAAAATTTCCTCTACGTTCAATTCAAACGGAATTCCACTTTTTAATAGTTTTAATAAATAACCCAAATTTTCTTGGATAACAGTTAGTCGATTTTCGATGGTTTGATTATTGTTGCTGCCAGCGATGATATCGACAGATTCTTGAATGATTCTAATTCTATTAGATATATTCATCTGAACTAAAGGGTGGCAAGATTCACAGACTTTAAGGTCTGTAAGTTTCATGAAGATTTTTTTATTCTTGCAATACTTACAAATGGCCATAAATCATCACCTTTTCTAACTGTATTAATCCTGCTTTTTTTCTTTTTTTATAACTTCCCAAATATCTTTGAGTTGGCGCAGCTCCTCTTCAGAGCTTTTAGGAAGCTCTTGATACCAAACTTGCAGGTCCGGATCGCTGATGAATGAGTTGAATTCTTCTTCGGGGGTTACAGTATCTGGATCATCGGTGTTTCCTAGTAAAAAGTCGGCCGTACAATCTAAGGCTTCGGCCAATCGTTTAATATCTTCTGAACTAGGAGTGGTATAGCTACGTTCCCAATTTGAAACCACTTGGGGTGATACATTAATGCGCTTAGCTAGCTCAGATTGAGTTAACCTCATATTCTTTCTTCGTAATTTTATGCGCTGGTTCAATCTGTTTCCTCCTAACTTTCTATAAAGAAAATATAGCATAAGATAACGGAATTAGTTACCTTTATAACGGAAAATGAGAAAAAACTCTAAAAAACATTTGACATTAACGGAAAACGTTAGTATAGTGTAATTAACGGAAAGCGTTAGTTTGTTTTTTGGGAGGTGGAATAAGTGAATGAAGTTATTGCATCAAATTTAAAGTGTTTAAGAATTATGTTTGGTAAAACTCAACGAGAAACTGCTAATCTAATGGGTGTAAGTAAGCAATCTTACAGCAATATAGAAAATGGAAAACGAAAAATTAGCGCAGAAGAATTGTGGAAGATTGCGTCTGAATTAGAAGTTGACATGACTATTTTTTTTGAAACCAAACTAACGGAATCCGTTATTAAGAAATTGAAAGTAAGTTCTTAAATTAAATAATCGCACTCACCTGTAAGTGAGTGAGCCGAGCGGAGTTACGCCATGATAGCCGATTTGTAGGCCGAGCGACAGGTCTGACCAGAATAATGCAGTCCAATAAAAACAAGACCAACGCCAAGACGTTCATTTATTTATAGGTGGGTGCGATGGAGTAGGAGGTAAATGGAATGATTGAAGTGAACTTCAACGCTGATGATCTAGCCGAGTTGATTAGTCGAGAGGTTAAAAAGGCAGTCGCCGAAGCAATGACGGAGCGGCAACTACCTTATTTGATGACACTGAAAGAGACTGCGGACTTTTTAGGGGTTAGTTATCCAACGGTGTATCGTGCATCTAAAATCAAAGGTTTTCCTGTGACGCACGATTTTGGTCATACCAAAGTAGTCACGGACCAGCTCTTGGAGTGGATTAAAAATCGTAGCAATTATGCATTGGTTTATGAATTTGGCAGTTGATGCGATCGAGGATGTCGCACCAACCTTAATTACATTATAAATCCGTTCCAATATAAAGAGTATTCTTCAAAGGAATATATTCCAACTCGGAATATGAAAGGGGGTGACTCCTATGTACGGAAAGGTTTTTAAAGCAGCAAGAAAGCGAGCCAACCTCAAACAAGAGGAGCTCGCTTTTAAGTTGCATATTAATCAATCAGATATTTCTAAATTGGAAAATGACCAAAAAGAAATGCCCCTTTCACTCGCAATGAAATGGGCGCAGTTGACGCAATCACAAGAGATTATCGCACTCATGATTGTAGGCGCAGATGTTTCCCAGGTCTTGGCCGAGCTGGTGAACACGCCATTAAATTTATTTATTTCGTTTCTATTATAGCACAAAGGAGAGAGAAAGTTGAAGCGACTGTTTAAAAGGCTCCACAATGCTTTTGTTGGCGATGAATATACGGCACTCGAAGCGTGGCCGTTTTACGGGTTTTTAATTATCAGTGTAATCATGTTTGTGTTTTTGATCGGAGTTTACGTTGATCTAATAACTATGTAGGAGGAATGACAATGAAATTGAATTTGAAAGAACTAAAGCCGTTTTATGTAACGTTTGGCAT
>DATBUC010000192.1:0-1778 GCA_036516515.1 Erysipelothrix sp.
TCCGGAGAAGGGCGCGCATATAACATTTGTAATGCCGATGCCGAAGTCTTGGGCAAAGAAGAAAAAGGCGGAATATTTAGGAAAACCGCATCAACAGAAACCAGATGTAGATAATCTTGTAAAAGCTCTTTTGGATGCGATCTATGATGATGACGCGCATGTGTGGGATGTTAGAGCAACAAAGATCTGGGGTGAATTAGGGAAGATTGTTGTAGAGGAGGGGGTATGAGTAAGCAGAATCTTAGTAGAGCAAATTATGCTCTTGAGGAATGGGCAAGATGGGTATTAACAAATAATGGCTATCCTTCTACATCAGTAATAGAGAAAATTGGAACATCCTCGGAACAACGCTCAGGTACAGCATTGCCTCATGGTATAGAGTTACCAAATAGTGAGGTGGCTAACGTGATCTATGTTTTTCATAAGATGATCGAAGCAGGGGATCGAAGTGCTGAGAATTGTCAGATATTACGGACGGTAGCTTTAGGGAGAAAAGAGAATGAATCGCTTTCCGCGTTCTGTAAAAGGTTAGGTGCGTTTAGCGTCCGCAAGTATCACTATGCAGTTGAGGAGTTTGCGGTGAGGTTGGATATGGTTTAGAGCTTTTATAAAAATATGATATAAAAATATTTAAAAGCGCTATAATTCGAATATATATTCCATTCATAGGAAGTTAGAGTATGATTTTTACGAGAATAAGGATTAAGAATTTATTTTGTTTTGAAGATACTGAGATAGATCTTACTTATCCTAAAAGAATATCTGACAGTGTTATTGAAAATGAATATTTGGATAGAAGACCAAATTTTCGTTTCAAGAGACTATGTATTATTTCAGGGGCTAATGCGTCTGGAAAGAGTTCATTTGGGCGTGTTTTATGTGATATATCTAATGTAATTCATAAAGGGAGAAGCTTTGCCGAGCGACGTCGGTGGGCTGTAGCTAATGAGGAGTTACCTGCAGAGGTTGAAGTCGAGTTTGTATATCCTTTGGCTGAAAAGTTACAGTTTAGAACTTTGAATTTAAGAATAGATATTAAAGCATCGGTATATTACTTTAAGTATGCGGAATGCCCGATTAATCTTCAAGATAGCGTGGAAAGTTGTAGAAGGAAAATAGATAATCTTTTTGAAACTAAAAAATCTCGGGGTAAATATCTTTATTTAGAAAATTTAGATTTAGACGATTACCATAAAAAATGGGATAAGCTGCACGAGCTTTTGCATGTTGAAAGCGATCCGATAGTATGGCTGTATGATATTGCAGATATTGATGACACTGGGCTTAGAAGTGTTTATATAGATAGGGGGCATAAAGGCTATACGGATGTATTGCGTAGGGTCTTACGGACATTTGATCCATCCATTCAAAAAGTGACAGAGTTGTTTGAGGAAGGAGACCCTAATAATGTAACGGGCTATAGAATACATTTTCCAAATAAGAAACGATGCGGTATGAATGAAAAAGGGGAGTTAGATAAAGAGTCAAGCCATCTCTTTTCTCGTGGTACTCATCAAGCAATCTCTGTCGCTGGGTTTACACATAATTTGATAAAACAAATGTCTTATAAAGATGACGAAGGGAATTATCAAGCATCGGGGATTTTCTTTCTCGATGAGCAGATGTCTTATAGCCATACAGATCTAGAGCGGGAAATTGTAAATTTATTGGCTCAAAAAACGAACGCATACTCTCAGTTTTTTTATACTACCCACAATTATGATATTTTTGAGATGGGGTTTCCTCTTCATTCTTTCGTTTTCATAAAGAGAGAAAAT
>DATBUC010000193.1:0-11076 GCA_036516515.1 Erysipelothrix sp.
TTCAGTAATAAAACTTTGTCTTCCGTTAAGTTTTCAGGATTGGCTTCAAAAGTCCATTCATATTCCGCTTGAAGTTTCGCTTTTAAAGCAAGTAGTAAAGGTTCCAATTGATCAGTATGTAAAGAGGTTGGCGTGCCTCCACCAACATAAATCGTTTTATAGGTGTTGGGTAAGTTTTCAATTTGTGATAAGAGTCGATTCATAAAGTCATCTGATAATTTGCGATTATATAAAAATCGATTGAAAGCACAATAGCCGCAAATATGATCACAAAAAGGAATATGGACATACAAGGCTTCAGTATTCACGCTTTTTCACCTCTTCAATTTTATCTAAGATAATGCTTTCTAAGTCATAGTTTTTATCATAAACAATACTTAGAGCATACATAAAGACATCAGCCAATTCTTTTTTAAAGGCAGCTTCATCTTCATTTAAACTGTCTTGAAGTTCCTGTGCTTCTTCAAGTAAACAAGACACCATAAATTCTATGGTGTCTGTTTGATCCCAGCCAAATTGTTCTCGCATGCTGGTGATTTCTTGTTTAATCTTCTTATTCATCGTCATCCATTGATAAAACGGCCATGAATGCTTCTTGTGGAATTTCCACACTTCCAACTGACTTCATCCGTTTCTTACCTTCTTTTTGACGCTCTAAGAGTTTTTTCTTACGGCTAATGTCTCCACCATAACAACGGGCAGTAACGTTTTTACGCACTGCTTTAACGGTTGTTCGGGCGATGACTTTTTGATTAATTGCCGCTTGCACAGGGACTTCAAATTGCTGTCTTGGAATGAGGTCTTTCATCTTACGGGTAATAATATTACCGCGATTATAAGCAAAATCACGATGAACTATCGTTGATAAAGCATCCACGATTTCCCCATTCAATAAGATATCCATTTTCACAAGTTTCGACTCACGATAGCCCACTAATTCATAATCAAAGGAAGCATAACCTTTGGTTGCTGATTTTAAACGGTCAAAGAAATCAAAGACGATTTCCACTAAAGGCAGCTCATAAATAATATTCATTCTGACATTATCTAAGGCTTGCATGTCTTTATAAATACCCCGTTTTGATTCACAAAGCTCCATGACTGGACCCACATAATCTTGTGGTACTAAGATTTGCGCTTTCACATACGGTTCTTCTACACGCTCAACATAGTTTGAGGCTGGCATTTTCGATGGGTTATCAATTTTAATCATCGTACCGTCCGTTAAATAAATATGGAAAATAACCGAAGGTGCTGTCGCGATTAAATCAAAACCAAATTCACGTTCTAAACGCTCTTGAATGACATCCATATGCAGTAAACCTAAGAAACCACAACGGAAACCAAAACCTAAAGCTTGGGATGTTTCTGGTTCGAAAGTTAAGGCTGCATCATTTAAAGCCATTTTTTCTAAAGCTTCCCGCATATCTGTGTAACGGGTTGTATCGATTGGATATAAACCACAGAAAACCATCGGGTTCATTTCACGATAACCTGGTAAGGCCTCTTTGGCAGGATTATTAACTAAAGTAATGGTATCCCCCACCGCAACATCTTGAATTGATTTGATTGAAGCACTGAGCCAACCAACTTCGCCCGTTTCAAGCACATCTTTCTGTACTTCAGCTGGCGTTCTTACTCCTACTTCCAAGACTTCAAATTCCGCGCCGCTGGCCATAAATTTGATCTTGTCGCCCACTTTAACTGAGCCTTCTTTAATTCTAATTGAAACGATGACCCCACGATAAGGATCATATACAGAGTCAAAGACTAAGGCTTTTAATGGCGCCTTTTCATCACCTTGTGGTGCCGGAATTTGCTTAACAATGCCTTCTAAAACAGACTCAACATTCAGTCCAGTTTTCGCACTGATTAACGGTGCCATTGAAGAATCGATGCCCAAGACATCTTCAATTTCTTGCTTAACACGATCAGGATCGGCGGAAGGTAAATCAATTTTATTGACAACTACCATAATATCTAAGTCATTTTCAATCGCTAAATAAGCATTCGCCAATGTTTGCGCTTGAATCCCCTGCGTTGCATCGACAACTAAAATAGCCCCTTCACAAGCCGCTAAAGAACGAGAGACTTCATAAGAAAAGTCAACGTGACCTGGCGTGTCAATTAAATGGAATGTATAATCTTGACCATCTTCTGCTCGATATTCTAATTGCACGGAGTTTAATTTGATCGTAATCCCGCGTTCTCTTTCCAAATCCATGGAATCAAGCATTTGTTCTTTCATATCTCGATCACTTACTGTTTGAGTAAGTTGTAATATACGATCCGCTAGCGTTGATTTCCCATGATCAATATGCGCTATGATCGAAAAGTTTCTAATATTTTTTTGATTCACAATTTAACCTCGCAAATGTTTCTTTAATCTTAATATGTGTGGGTAAAGCAAAATAATAATCAACGCACTGGCAAGTGCCTGAGCTGAGTTATAAAGCATTGATGATAAAATGACGGCCGCTTCGCCAGCTAAAAAGCCATCCACTAAACCATAACCAATCATCATCACAAGCGCACCCATGACAAAGGGTACAACTTGTCTTTTTTGCGTCTTTTTATTTAATAATTTAAAAACAACCCAAGCTTCTAGTGCTTTAATAAAAAAGGTAAATACAGCATAATGGGCATAAGAACTTAAAATATCAGCCAAGGCACTCCCCACTGCCGCAGCAATCAAAGCGCCGCGAATTGGTAAGACCAAAACCGCACTCATCACAACAACATCACCTAAGTTAATATAGCCCCCAATAGGTAATGGAATGCGAAACATCATTGTCACTGCAGTGACTAAAGCCGTCATCATCGCAATTAAAACCAGTGTTTGTGTTTGTTTAATATCATTCATTAAAAATTTTCCCCTTCCAATCTCTTCCTAAACCATTCATAAAATCAAGTGGCGCAATTTTAGGCTTACCAGCAGGTTGAATTTTTGTAATTGTGACAAAGCCATTGCGGCAGGCAATATCCGTGCCCTTTTCATGCACATTAAGGATGGTTCCAGGTTTTTCAGTGATTGTTTTTTCCGTCATGGTCACCCCATGAAATTTCACCCGTTCACCATCAAGTAAAGCAAAGGATACAGGCCAAGGAATTAAACCACGAATATGATTATAAACTGTGAAAACATCACGATCAAAATCAATGTGTTCATCTTTTGCCTGAATTGTATAAGCATAAGACACCGCTTGTTCATCTTGTGCGATGGCTGCAATCTCCCCTTTAAGATAAGGCATGAGTGATTTTTGTAATAAAGTTCTTGAAGCACACATCAGTTTCGCTTCAACATCACCCATCGTATCTTCATGGGCAATAGTGACCGCTTCCTTCGCAATCATCGCCCCTGAATCCATCCCGGCATCCATTTCCATTAACGTGACACCCGTTTTTTGCTCACCCTTGATAATTGACCAATGAATCGGCGCACCGCCGCGATATTGTGGCAATAAGGACGCATGCACATTAATGCTTTGTATCGTTGGAATATCAAGGATTTCCTGTGACACGATTTGACCATAAGCACACGTGACAATCACATCCGGTTCCAACGCCCTGATCGCATCCGCATGCTGATTTAATTTTTTAGGTTGCAATACATTTAATCCCGCTTTTAAAGCAAATTCTTTCACAATCGGTGCCTTTAAGACCTTCTTACGCCCAAAAGGACGATCAGGTTGGGTAACTACACCCACGACATCTAATGCCTCAATTTTTAAAAGTTCCTCTAAGATTACACAAGAAAAAGGGGTTGTCCCCATAAAAATAACTCTCATCTTACCACATCCTGTTCCCTATTATATCATATTATCACGCAAGTCTGTTTCGCTTAATGACTTGCTTTTAGTAACCAAATTTCAAAGCCCAAATCTTTATTAAGATAGCCTGTTTTCACTTGGTAATCAATCTGCGCAAGATCACGCATCAAAATTAATAAAGTCTGGGGATCTTGCTGGCGATGATTCATAAGAAAATAGACCTGACGATCACTCATGGCCAAATACTGAGCAATGCTGGTTGCTTGATAGCCTTTTTGAGCTAAAACAGACACTTGAAAAATGCGTCTGATACTACTGCCTAATAGGCCAATTAACTGTAAGGGATCGATGCCTTGTTCTTGTAAATCATAGTAGATGGCAAAGGCTTGTTTTTGTTGTCTTTGTAATACGGCATCACTCAAAGCAAAAACATCATCTTCAAGATTTTTCACCACTAAACTTTTGATATCCGCAAGTTTGACTTCTCGATCTAACACAGCTAATTTCTCAAGTTCCATCGCTAAACGTTGATAATTATGATCAACGCGTTCTGCCAACAAATGCTTCGCTTGATTCTCAATTTGAATCCCTTGTTTTTTAAGCGTCTTGTCTAGATAAGCTTGAAAGCCAGTTTGACTTTCTTTGCTTAAATCAATTGCCTTTAATTTTTTACACAAGCGCCCCAATTTGGTATTGCCTTTCGGTTTATTTTTTAAAATAAGCAAAAGATGTTCGTGGGTAAAATCACGTTCCAACAAGCGCAAAAGCGTTTGTTCTTGCTCTTTATTCAAGTCATAGGCTTCAAAAACCACCACCACAGCTTCTTGAAATAAAGAAGGCGTATACAGCGCTTCTTCAATGAACGTAAAAGAAAAATGCTGATCATGACTACTAAAGCGACGTAAATCAACCGTTTCCTCAGAAAATTTAAGTTTACTGAGCATATTTTCTAAACTTTGCTTTTCTAAAAAAGGATCATTACCCATAATTATCTTAAGCATGCCTATCACCTTGCTTTATTATAACAAAGCTGCCCCTACTTGTCTTGATTATATGTATAAAGGGAAAGGAAATAATTTTAATATTTCCTAAAGTAGCCGTTTCTAAAAGTTGAATATTTTGCTTGAATAAACTTTTCTTTACTATAGGATGTGGATGATTATATATTTGCGGATTCGAACTGGCAATAGCATACTGAGGCTGAACCATTTTTAGGAAATTTTCATCCGAACTGGTATGAGAACCATGATGGCCTAATTTCAAAATATCCACACGTAAAAAAGGATACTGACGCATGATCAATTGTTCTTGCTTTTTATAAGCATCCCCAGTTAAAAGATAAGTCAAACCATAAAAATTAAAAGCGAGAATAATACTATTTTCATTCGCATCAACAAATCTTTTATCAGAAAGTAAAACCGTCATAAAATCAATCATCGGCTGTTTTTCTGTATAAAGTTTTTTAATCCTAAAATAATCCATTAACACATCTTGGTTCTCATTATGATCGGCATCATCATGACTAATAATCAAAGCATCTAACTGATTGAGGCCTTGCTGATGCACGGCTTGAATTACTTTATCCTTAGCAAAATAACGCCCCGTATCAAAAAGATAAGCCCGACTATTAAAGGGTAAGGTAATCAAGGTACTATCCCCTTGCCCAACATCAATAAAAGTCACCGAAGCATAAGGAGGATAGGTTAAATATAAAGCCAAACAAGCACAATAAATTAATTGCTTTTTTAAACTCTTAAGCGCCAAGAAAGCAAATATAAAAATCAGACTGGGCTTGCCATAAAGACAAAGTCGTCTGCTGATGGGATGGTTCATAAGCCCTAATAACAATAAATCTGTCTTTGCGACTAAATCGTAGAAAGGCGCATATATTAAAGCAAAAAGTAAACAAATAAAACGCACGCCATAATACATTTTTAACAAGGGATAGCAAAGATAAAACAACACATGATAACGACCAAAACAATACAAGACCATTAAACCTTGAAAAAGTTTCCGATTCACCTTTTGATAAGCAAATGATAATGATTGCAAAAGCGGGTAAGCAAAGACAAAGATAAAGTAAGGATTTTGATAAGCATGACGATACAATAACAACAAACACACCGCGCGCATTTCTAATTGGAAGTCAAACGACTTCAAACACTGCTGCCACCACGATTGGGACCGTTTAAACAAAAGGCCATACAATATAATAAAGTGACGCCGATGTTTAAATTCACCTCTAAAACGCTCAGCGATCACCTGTAAAACAAAAAGAAGCCCATTAAACGGTAAGGCATAGCTTTTAATCAGCCCTTCTTGATTAGGTTGATAGATAACGCCATAAAGTTCAGGGTTCTTATGATAAATTTGGCGTTTTAAACTGGGAAATTTAATTTTTTTAAGCACTTGCGCATCTTCCGTAAACTTAAAAAAAGCCGTTTTATCTTGTGGCGACGTCAAATTATCTTTTACAAGTAAGAGCGAACTGATTTCACCATGACTGTTTCCCTTTAACTGCCCCGTATAATTCAAACCCAAAACACGCGTATGGTAAGCCACATCATCCACCCATACAATATGATAGGAAGTCAAAAAAGGAAGAAAATAGGTAAAAAGCAACATAAAACCACACAAGACATAGCGTTTTTTATTGCTGACACAAAAATATAAGAGCACCGCTAACAAGAGTGCTTTTTTACTGGGAAGCATGATACTAATACAAAGTAGGGCAAGACTTAAAGACATACCGTATCGCGCATCTTTTCTAGTTTCTTTTCGCCAATCCCTTTAATATTTAATAAGTCATCGATGGATGTAAAAGCCCCATGTTCTTCACGATAAGCAATAATCGCCTGTGCGGTTTTCTCACCTACCCCAGGAATCATTTGTAAACTTTCTAATGAGGCTGTATTTAAAGAAATACACGTTGTGGCATCCGCTTTGGGAATACGAATGACATCTTGATCAACTAAAATTTGATTGTGATTTAACCCACTCAACAACATCCCCTCATCAAGCTCAATTTCTTTTAAAACATCCCCTATCGTACTATAAGGGGCAACGTGCACGACTTTAATCTTATCTTCATACATTACTTGCACAGCGATGGTATCTGGTACTTTTTGTAGCGGCGCAAAGATCTGCTCTGTTAAAATAAAATAAAAAGAAATAATGATTACGATCAAACATAAAAAAACTCGATTCATCTTAGCCTCCTATTTCTAGGTAAGCCTCATGAATCGAGTTTCCTTTGCAATTATTGAATTTTTAAAATTTCTACTTCGTATGGCTCATCGACATCAACTTTCACAACATCACCTACAACTGCATCAAGCATGGCTTGTGCGAGTGGTGAGACGTTGGATAGTTTTCCATTTTCTGGATCTGCTTCAACTGAACCTACGATGGTAAAGGTTTCTTCTTCGTTAATACCATAGTCAAGGATGGTTACTTTGGCACCTAAAGCAACACGTTTGTGAGTGTTTGCTTTTGATTCGTCAATTAAAACGACATTTTCAATCGTGCGTTCTAAATCACGGATTCTCCCTTCGACACGTGCTTGGCGATCACGTGCTGCATCGTAGTCAGCGTTTTCTGATAAGTCACCTTGGGCACGGGCTTCTTTTAACTCTTCAATAACTTCTGGTCGTTCAACTTCAATTAAGTTTCTTAGTTCACGATGTAATTCATCTAAACCCGCTTGGGTTACTGGTATTTTTTCACTCATGATATCACTCCTATTTAAAGATTATAGCATACCATCTTTAATGATACTACTGATCTTGGTTGTAAGTAAGTCAATCGCGACTTCATTATGGGCTCCTTCTGGAATAATGATGTCAGCATTTCTTTTTGATGGTTCAACAAATTGTTCATGCATCACCCGTACTGTATTGAGGTATTGTTCAATGACATGATCCAAGCTTCTACCTCTTTTATTGACATCGCGTATTAAGCGACGAATAAAACGAATATCAGCGGGTGCATCTACGAAGACTTTAATATCAAGTAAACTACGTAAACGCTCATCATCAAGCGTCATTAAGCCTTCAATCACCACAACATCACTACATGAGATGTGTTCTGTATAATCACTACGGGTATGATTCATAAAATCATAAACAGGTTTATCAATGGCGATGCCTGCTTTTAACTTTTCGATATCACTGACAAGTAAATCCATGTCAAAGGCGAAAGGATGATCATAATTTGTGTTCAAACGTTCTTCCATTGGCATATGTGATTGATCTTTATAATAGTCATCCATTCTGATGATTTCTACTTGTTGTGTTTTTTCGAAATGTTTCTTTAACTTTTTGGCAATGCTGGTTTTCCCTGACGCACTCCCTCCGGCAATACCGATTACAATTGTTGACATAAAAAGCCTCCTAATAGCCTAATAATTCTTTTCTAACTTTCTCATGCTCTGCATAAGTTTTTTGATAATGGATTGATTTGTCACCATGAACATCCGCGATAAAGAATAAATAGTCATTCTTTTCATAATTCAAAGTCGCTTTTAATCCTTTTATCGAAGGATTAAGAATGGGTCCTGGTGGTAAGCCGGCATAACGATAAGTGTTATAAGGTGAATCAATTTGGTTGTTTTCTGCTGCTTCACATTCTTCCCATGATGTAAAATCGTAAAGGGAATAACATACCGTTGGACTGGCTTGTAGCATCATATCTTGTGCTAAACGATTCATAAAGACACCCGCAATCCGTTCCATGTTTTTTTGATCGGGTGCTTCATATTCGACAATTGAAGCGAGTGTATAAAGTTCATGGGTACTAAAGTCACTCTTTTTTAGTGCTGCTTCAATTTCTAAATATTTTTCTAAGGCATTATCCAGTATTTTTTCAGTAACTTCTTTTTCTGTACTGCGACTACTAAAGCGATACGTATCAGGATAAAGATAACCTTCCAAAAGGACATGCGCCTGTTTTTGTTTGAAAATATCATCGGTAATAAATGGGTAATCCTTTTGTAATGATTTTAGGTACGTTTTATCGTTCCATAGTTTTAAATAATCTTCTTCTCGATGACCCAGTCCTTCAGCAAGGGCCGCTGCCATATGTTTAGCCCAAAACCCTTCTGTTAACTGCACACTTACATCATCTTCGCCAAATTTAGGATTGGAAAGATATTTTAAAACTTGTTCTGAATCCCAAGCTTTATCAAGATAAAACGTGCCTTCATAAATATTTACGATATGCATTTGTTTTGCTTTAAGCTTAGTGAAAAAAGCAGAACGAATGATCCCTTCAGCTTCTAGTTCATCTAAGACTTGATTAAGCGTGTGATTTTTTTCAATCGTATACGCGATGACTTCCTCTTGATCAGCAATCGCTTGTGTTTGTTTTTTATAAGTAAAAATACTGCCAAGCACAAGCAGTAAAACAAGCGCTACCATCATCACGCTCGCGCTTGCTTTATTAATGAATTTCTTCTTCTTCATGTTTAATAACGAATGCTTGGAATACTTCTTCGATCATTTCCCACTCTTTTTCATCTTCGATGTTGAAAAGTTGGCCATCATCGGTGTAGCTTGAAACAAACACTTCACCACTGAGATCTTCTGGATTAACATATAAAACATATTGTTTATCGTATTCTTCATTTTCAAAAGTGAAAAGAATTTCCATATGTGTTTCTGTACCGTCATCATTGATGACTACTAAATTGTTTTCGTTCATAGTGAACCCTCCATAAATTGTTTTTGATCAAGATAGGTTTGCAAGATATGCACAGCAGCTAACTGATCCACAATTTTCTTTCTTTTTTTACGTGATACATCTTGTTGGATAAGCTGTTTTGTTGCATAAACACTGGTTAAACGCTCATCAATTAATGTTACTGGCAAATCAAAGGTCGTTTCTAAAAGCGCTTTAAAATCTAAGGATATTTGCGCTCTTTCGCCGATGTCATTGTTCATCATCTTAGGATAACCTAAAGCAATATGGTTGATCCGATGCTCTTTGATGATGTTTGCGAGGGGTTCTAAAAGTAAGTGGACATCTGTTTCGTAATAAAGCGTTACTAAAGGATGGGCGTATAAATTCAACCCATCCGAAACAGCAACCCCACATGTTTTAGAGCCTAAATCTAATCCTAAAGCTTTACTCATTTTTCTGCTAAGTAAAAGCGTACCAATTCTTCAATAATTTCATAGCGCTCTACTTCTTGAATCTTCACACGAGCATTATTATGTGAAGAAATATAAGCAGGGTCATTTGAAATTAAGTAGCCAGCAATTTGGCTCACGGAACGGTAACCTCTTTCCTCTAAAGCTTCGTGAACTTCAGATAATATTTCTTTGATATGTTCTCTTTTAACTGCTTGAGAATCATAAGCCATTGTTTCTTTGAGATGATCGTTTGACATCGTTATCACTCCCTTATCTCTATTTTATCTTATATTACGTTAAAATCAAAACATTTTGTCAGTAAATGCTTTTTTAACTGCTTCAATTTGGCTGAGATCTTTTCCGCCACCTTGCGCAAAGTTTGGTCGACCGCCACCACGACCATCCATTAAAGGCGCGAAGGCTTTGATAAAGTCACCCGCTTTATAACCTTTTTGAATGGCTTTTTCACTGGCAATCGCAATTAACATCGCATTATCATCCAGCTTATTCACCGCAAATAACACATCCACCGCATCGCCTAAACTTTCAGCAAGTGCTTTAAAGCCTTTTTTATCAAATGAATCCAGTTCAAGCCACAATGTTTTCAAACCTTCAGGATTTTCTTGAACTGCATCAAGATATTTTCTTGATTCTAAAGCAATCATTTTATCACTGAGCACTGCCAATTCTGTTTCCAGTGTTTCCACTTGCGTTTTCATTTCTAAAACCGCTTGCGTTAAGGTTTTTTGTACCGGTATTTTTAATTCCGTGCGTAAGTGATTGATCTCTGCTTCATGTTTTTGATAATACGCTCTAACCCCTAAACTGCTGGTACCCGTAATACGGCGCACCCCAGAGCCAACACTTTCCTCACTGAGTAATTTCACCATGCCAATTTCGGCTGTGTTTTTGACATGGGTTCCCCCACATAACTCAACCGACACATCACCCATTTTTACTACACGGACCTTTTCGCCATACTTATCTTCAAAGAAGGCTAAAGCCCCCATTTCCATAGCTGTATCCATATCCGTAACATGTGTTTCTACTGGAATACTTGCGACAATCATTTCATTCATTTCATCTTCGATTGCCTGTAATGTTGCTTTATCTACCGCTTCAAAATGACTGAAATCAAAACGGAAATAACGATCATCCAAATAAGAACCAGCTTG
>DATBUC010000194.1:0-1733 GCA_036516515.1 Erysipelothrix sp.
CAATTGAAGAACCAGGAGATGGTGGCGATGGTGGCGATGGTGGTTCCAATAAAGGAAAACTAGCTATTTGGTTAAAGCCATCCCCCATGGAATTTGAAGGTAAGTTCAGAGAAGAAGGTTATACACTACCGTTAAAATCAGCTGAAGCTGAAGGAACCAAAAATGAATTTGAACATAGAAGATTGGCGATAGCAGACGTTAGAGCAAATGAAGTTGGATGGGCACTAAAAGCGAACTTGACTTCGCTACAAGGCGATAACGGTATTATTAAAGATGGATATAAATTAGATATGACTACTACACTCGGTAAATATAAAACTGATGAAGAAGGAAATGTTAATAAAGATCCTAAAACAATTGATTTCACAAATACCAATGGTGTTGAAACGATTGATCAAAAAAATAATATAAGTATTGAACCTGACGCATCTAAAAGAATTCTACAAACAAATATAGAGAATTACACAAGACCAGGAAAAGGGTACACTGCAGCCAAACTTAATGATTTAAAAATGCATTTTGAGCCCGGTAAAGGATTAGCAGGAGACTTCTTTGGAAAAGTCGAATGGACATTAACAGATTCACCACAATAAAATAAGTTAACTCAAAAGAGGTGTTTATCACCTCTTCTGAACTTTTTCATTAAGAAAATTAAATGAAGAATAGGAGGTACAATTATGAAAAAGATTTTAAGTACGATGCTTATAGCACTCGTGTTAGTATTGAATGTATTACCCATTGCAGCAGAAGGCGCTCAAAGTGAATCGGAAAGTGTTCCATATAATATAGAGCCTGTTGTCAGTGACTTACAGTTAAATAAAAGTGCCGGCTATTTTCATTTAAAAGTAACAAAAGATACGAAAGAAAAATTGCAAATAAAAGTTAATAATAATGGTGATCAAGAGACTGACTATGAAATCAGAGTAGATATTGGTAAAACAAATAAAAATGGTCTGATTGTTTATAGAGAAGACAATGCGAAAGGTCCTAATGATACTTTAGAGTATAATATCGAAGATTTCATCTCAATTAAAGATAAAGTGATTACTGTGCCAGCGCACAGTACTAAAAATTTTGAAATAGATATTGATTTAAAGGGTAAGACTTTTGATGGGATACTTGCCGGAGCTTTCACTATAAATGAAGAATTGGAAGAATCTGATACAGCAGGAATTGGCCATGTCTATCTTTATGAACTGGGTATTGTATTAACCCAAAGTGATGATGCAGCGTTACCTAATAGTAAAACACTTGATCTTGGTGAAGTTGAAATGACTTTAGATGCAGGGCATAAAGTCTTGTCATATGATATTTTAAACTTGGAGCCCAATATTGCCAGAAATCTTAATGTCGAAACCAGATTAACTAAAACTGATGAAGAAACAGTTATTTTTGATGAAAAAGTTGAGAAGTTTTCAATTGCACCCAATGGTATTTTACCATTGCGTTTGGATTGGAAAAGAAATGAAGTAAAGCCAGGCAGCTATCTTTTGGAAATTGATGCAGAAGATGGTGAAGAGTCTTGGACATGGACTTATGAATTTACAATTGATAAGGACGAAGCAAAAGATTTAAACGATAATGCTACTTATATTGTAAGGTATCCTTCATGGACCTTTACTGCTTTTGTTGTGCTTGGAATTTTAACAATTGTGAACACTTTATACTTAGTCAAAAGACAGATCGATTATGAGAAAGATAAAGGTGAAGCAAAGAAAAATGAGAGAGAAAAA
>DATBUC010000195.1:0-2345 GCA_036516515.1 Erysipelothrix sp.
ACGCCAAAAAACTGCTCCCGATTCATCAGGAGCAGTCTCTCTGGCTGGTGCATACTACCATTATTTTTTTGCTCGTTGCTTATGTAACCTGATAGCGACTACGAGGATCACAAGTAATACGACGATACTCGTCACTAACATTGCTGTAAACAGCCTTTTATCGGCCGAACTAATCGCTTTCACTGGTTGAATCTTTTGAATATCTTGTTCCTTATAAGGTGTCCGAACGCCTCTTACCAATAAACGATGCGAATTGACACCAAATGGCGTACAAGTTAATAACGTCACCATATCAAGCTGATCAAACAGTTTAATCTTTTCTAATTCATTTGGTAACACGACCGAAATTTGGTCCACCTGATAGGCTAATTTTTGATCCAGTACGGAAATAATAAAGAGATCCCCTTTAACCAGTTCTGTGAGATTGGTAAACATTTCTGAATGAGCTAAACCAGTATGTCCCGTAATGACACTGTGAGAGTTTTTCCCTCCGATAGGAAGAGAGGTTCCTTCCATATGACCGATACCTTTTTGTAAAACAGACTCACTTGTACCATGATATATAGGTAAAGCTAGAGAGAGCTTAGGTATCTCGACTGTAGCCATCACATGATCAGGAAAATTCAGTACGGCTTCGTAATTATCAGGAAGAGCACGACCACTCCCTTCAACAAAGGGGTCATGAACAGGATTCCCTTGCAGGGTTTCATTATACGTGATTGCTTTTTTCCATTCTGCCTTTATACTTTTTTTTGCTAAAGTCGATACTGTTTTTTCATGGTTCTGAATTTGACTTTCCATCTTATTATTATAGAGATTCTGGCTAATTTTAGGATAGATAAGCATCACGCAACCAATCAAGATGATCAATCCACTCAAAAAATGACGTTTCACAACATGACCTCCTCTCAATGGCCCTGACGCCAACTAATACATGAGGCAATGAACGTGGTCTGTTAGTCACTCTCTACTTTTTTATTATTGACCATCAAATGAATGACGCCCCCACCAATGATCATAATACCCACAATTGAAAGTAATAAACTCGTCACACTGCCTGTTTTTGGTAGTAATCCTTTTTTGCTATTTTTTATGGTTATTTCAAGTATGTTATCAATTACGTCCTTATCAAACGTTACTTGTACCGGAGCATCTAAAAGATGGTACCCTTCAGGAGCTTCGACCTCCACTAACCAATAAGACAAGTATGTTTTGTCACTCTCTACACCATTCGTAACAGTTGCCGTATATTCTTTTAATCCTTTGAATGTTGCCACTCCGTTTGCTTCATTCGTTGTTTCTTTCCAAACAGACGCAGTGTCATAGCCTGTTTCACCAGCATCAATAATTTCTCCATCTTTTCCTTTTTTCAAAAAGTGTCCATTTTTCGCATTTTCTTCAGAAGAGGCAATCTGGAACACTGCTCCGTTCAAAGCTGAGCTATCACGTGCACTTATTTTGTTTATCTTAATATTTCCAGTATGAACAATTACTGGTTCCGTTTCTTTCTCTAACTCTTGACCGTTTTTATTCGTAAACTCGACATTCGCTTTATTTCCAACTTGCGTGATCTCTTTATTTAATAAGTTCTCATTCACAACCGCATCAAAGGTAATCACTATGAATTTTTTCTCAGAGATTTTCCGACGCCCTTCAGCTGTAAAAATCACCTTAAAATCTGGGGTCCTACCTACTGTATAATCTGTGTTTTCAACCAAAGCTTCTAAAGCAGTCACATCTCCATTTTTTGTATCGGTACGATAGACTTTAAGTGTCTCTTCATTAAATGTTAACGCTTGGTCTAATTCATCGACAATCGCATAACTAATCTTGTCGTTAATAGCGGCATCCTCGTTATAAACACCAGCTGGCACCTTATTATTAATTCGGTAAGAGACAGTATCTCCGATGTTGACCGATAATTCAGACTCTGTAATTTTTTCTAAGACTAAACCTTCATTTTTAGGATAAACATGAACATCAGTTAACCAACCATTTCCATCAGGATTTGTCATAGGAACATGTACGATAAAAGGTTTATGGGGATCAACATCTATCTCCTCACCTTCAACGTTAATAGGCTCACTAGGCATTTCTTTCACAACATAAACACCTTGTTCTAAATTTTTTGCTGAAGCTATACCATCCTCATTGGTAGTAACACTTGAAGTATTTGCTACTGCAATTTTATATTCTACACCTTCATCTGTTAACGTCTTGTTAGCAGAATCAACCGTCATATTGATTCCTTCTGGGTAGCGACCTTTATTGGGCTCAACTTTAAATAATTTAAATTCAATTCCAGGTAGTGCTTTCGCACCCTCCGGAAGGTCGTTTTCCTCGAT
>DATBUC010000196.1:0-5459 GCA_036516515.1 Erysipelothrix sp.
CTAGTGCCTCATCAATATAGCGTAAGTCTTTTGTCTTTAAATGATAAGCTAATACGCGCCCATTTTGTCCTGTCCCAATATAAAGATGGTCATGACTAATTCCGAGTGAACGGACATAACTGTATTGATCTTTAAAACTAATCCATTGGTTTAATTGCTTGCCATCATAATGAAAAACGGCTGCATCTTGTTCTTTATAAGTCCCAATATAGATATTATTATCATCTAAAACAGCTAAGGACCACGCTTGATGTTGATCTGGCAGATCAATCACGCGTTGTAGTATTTTATTTTGTGTATCAAATTGCCATAAAAAGCCTTGGCCACTTTGCCTCAATGATGCCCCGTAAATATAATTTTCAGAAGTAGCATGGGCCCAAGTTGCTGTTGTATCTTCAAGAAAGTCATGATAAACAAGTTCATTTTGCAGGTTGACGACATTAAGCATGCCCCCATTGCTCATGGCATAAAAACATTCTGTTTCAGGATGATAAATACCTGTAATCAAAACAGTATCAAAAGCTTGTGCGTGTAAATTTTCTATTTTCATATTTGTTCTACCAACAGGATTGCGTTGGTAGTTCCTCCTTGACATTGTATTGTTAATGTATCACCGTGTTTAATCTGCAACGATTTATGGGGTGATTTACTTTCATCATATTCTTTGATTGCTAACCAGGATTGAATATAATTTTTAGGATCACTAAAGTCTAGTTGTGGATCACTTACCAGAGTAATTTGATAAGTAAATTTTGGATTTAAACTAAGTTGGTAAATTTCATTTTCCACTAATCTTAATCTTTGTTTATAGATACGATTTATGCTATTTAAGATGGCTTGTGTCGCTGCAAGCTTACCAAAACCAATTTCTTGATGATGTTCTGTAGCGTAGCTATTATGAATTAAGTAGGCTTTAACTTCGTGTCGTGTTAATTGGGGCATACTGGCCCACACTTCAGCTGCTACCTTACTCACAATAGGACTGGCGAAACTTGAACCGCAAGCCTTTCTAAGACCAGTGGTGGCGGCAAGGGATTTGATGCCATCAAGTTGAAACGATGCTTTTGTTATGGGGTGTTCTTCATTTTTGTGAACATCGCCACCATAGTAAACAAGATCTGGTTTATTGATATTTAAAGGGCCAGGACCGATTCTTGAAAAAGCACTGCGCTTGTGATTGTGGCGGTTGATTGAACCCACTGTAAGTGCCTCTACTGAATCTGCGCCTTGATGCATTTTAAAGTTTTCATCTAAAAAGGTAAAGTTATTGGCGACGGTTTTGCTAATAATGCAGTCGTATTCTCTTTGTAAATAGTCGAGCACCAAAGCCATGTCCGAAAATTGCTTTTCTTCAATTTCTTGACTTACACTGATCGCGATATTCCATACTTTAATTTGGGGATTGTTGGCGACGATTTTAATTAATCTTTTTAAGATAATATCTTCAGTTTCTTTTTTTGTTGTGACAATTGGAAAAGCATAAATACTCGCTCCAAGCGCCAAAAAAGGTTCTCTTTGATATAGCCATTGACCCGCAATAAATGTGCCGTGAGACAGATTTAAGGCTTGATCTTTAAGTTCTGGTATTATTTCTTGATGAATGAATTCTTGATATTGGTATTGGCTTTTGATACCTGTATCTAAAAGTCCTAACCTAATCTTGAGCGGATGTTCTGAAGCTCTTTTAATTTCTGTTTGGTCCCCATCCTCTACCGTGTTACCAAAATGCGTCACGATCGGTAAGGGCGCGATTGTAATCGCCAAGTCATGAAGTTTATCTACCTCTTCGCTTTTGATCTTAATTCGTTTTACATCGCTGAAGTAGTGTATTTTTTCAAATGCTATTTCTAAATCCTCTAGATGCTTGATTACGTTTTTAAAATCAAATGGTTTCACTATCAGTTTAACGTAAGCGCTTTCTATGTCGTTTAATTTTTTTTCGTCCATAAGCCACCTCTTTCCTCTATTTTAGCATATACAGATGCTTTTTGACCCCTTTAGCAAGATATTACAAATATTAGATTGAAAAAGATGAAGCGCTCGCCTCATCTTTTTTAGAAATTAATTTTTCGTTGAATTGTTGAGGAACGGTAGATTCCTTCAACTAATTTCATTGTCTTAAGTGCTTCTGCTCCCGTTACTAAAATATCATCTCTATTACCAAGAAGATAGTCATGGAATTCTTTAATTTGATCAACATGGGTGGTACCC
This sequence comes from Erysipelothrix sp., assembly GCA_036516515.1. GTDB lineage: Bacteria > Bacillota_I > Bacilli_A > Erysipelotrichales > Erysipelotrichaceae > Erysipelothrix. The sequence goes on from DATBUC010000196.1 coordinate 2,212, forward strand.
CAGTACGCTTTTTCTTCATGGGCGTGTTTTGCTTCCGCTTCATGATCAATATCAATAATTTCTACTTCTTTATTGGGATGATAAATATACAGTGTTGGCCCATACATTCTAAGCACTGCATTTTCACAGTGAATCTCAGCTTCTACTTCAGCGTCATAAGAGTAGTTATTGCTGGCGTAAAATAGTAATTTGAAACCTTCTTGATAGCTGATGATACCTTCCGCGGTATCTTCGACTTCTATATGCGGATGGTTACGATTGGAAACTCTGGCGTCAATGGATTCAATATTGCCACCTAAAACCCAATTAAGAAAATCGAGGGTATGAATGGCTTGGTCGATAATGACACCGCCGCCTTCAAGTTCCCAAGTACCTTTCCAACCAGTACTTGCATAATAAGCTTCAGAGCGGTCCCAAGTTAAGGTCATTTTAGCCCCTTTAACGGCTCCGTATGTCTTATTTTCAACGAGTTTTTTAACGTGTTGATTCGTCTTTCTAAAACGATTTTGAAAGACGACACCGAATTTGACATTATTGCTTTCACAAACATCGATCAAGGCGCGGCCTTTTTCACTCGATACATCAATCGGTTTTTCCGTAAAAACGTGGATACCTTTTTCAGCAAAATGTTTACCCACCTCGTAATGTAAACCATGTGGAAGACAAAGATGGACCACATCAACATCATCTATATCTTGATAGTGTTGATAGGCTTTACCGCCATATTGGGCTGCGGCTTGTTCTGCTCTTTCTAAAATAATATCGCAGTGGGCAACAATTTCTGCTTGGTCAAGATGGCTGATGGCATCAGCGTGCATTGGGTATATACGGCCATTACCAATAATCGCAACTTTTAATTTTTTACTCATATTTATGCTCCTTTAAACAAATCTTAATCCAAAGGCATAGGGTATGTTTTCTAATGCTTCTACTAATTCCTCTTTTGTATAAATAATTGTCCCTTCATTTTGAATCTTTTCTACTTGATAGCCTGCTATGGGTTTGAGGCTAACTAAATCTGTGGCTTCTATATTTAAACTTTGATTGAGTGTTTGTATCGCTGCAATCACACTTTCTTGCTTGCCTGCATATTCAATGATTCTTGATTTTTCTTTATTATAGGCATGTGTTAGAAAAGCAACGATCTCTTGATTTTCCTCAATCAGATAAGTTGTGGGTTTTAAACCAAGGACAGAAGCGGCTCCCTGTGCTTCTAGGAGTACGGATAATTCGTTAATACCAAAGTCATAATGTCCATTTGAATTAAGTAATTGATGAATAGTATTGAGTTGTTTTACGCCTCCATCATAGTCTATCAAATTAACATGCGCTTGCCTATTTGTTCTCTCAATACGATGAGAGTAGAAAGTACCATAAAATTGAGCATTATTTTCCATATAAACTTTGCCGCTACCTGAGACTAAAATAAAGTCAATATCTTGGTTTTTGAGATCATTGATTGCATAGGGGAAAAGTTTTCTTAATAGACCTTGTCCTTGGTAGTCTTTGTCAGTGCAGACAGCGCCGATGGATACGCCATAATACGCTTGCCAAATAATAGGAACAACACCGATAAAACTTACAATTTTATCTTCCATTTCTAAAACATAGGAATAGGTATTGCTTGGTGAAAAGATAAAGGGAAATGCTTTGTCCATGGGACTTGGGGGATTGAATGTTCTATTTACTAAAGAAATGACGGCATCAATATCTTGTGCCGTCATCTTTCTCATTTTAATTGTGCTCATTGAATATGAACTACCTGACCTTTCTCGTCTGATTCGTATGCTTTAAGTGCTACTTCCATTGATTTTAAACCATCATAACCGGTAATTGAAGGTTCTCTATCTTGGGCAACACAGTCAACAAAGTCTGCTACGAGTTCAAAGTCCATGTTGTTGCCTGAGAATAATTCTGTAACGGCAGCATCATGATCGCTGTATGAGATAAAATGATCTTTGAATGCATCAACAAATAAACTTGCTTTGCTACCGATAATCTCGATTGTGACATCGCCCCAGGTTGGGTAACGGTCATTTTTTGACCAAGAACAATCATGGGTCATCATAATGCCCGATGCAAATTTAAGATCGAGAATACCTGCGTCATCGATTTCGATGTCAGAGAACATTTGATCTATTTCTGCTTTTACTTCAACGACTTCCTCATTTAAAAACCATCGTGCGATATCAACCATATGTACTGTGTGATCTAAAACTGCTCCACCGCCTGATTGTTTTGGATCAACAAACCAGCCACCTGGATTTCTTCCGCGGTTGGTTGTTACTAGGGCTTTAATCTCTCCAAGTTGACCACTGTCAACGATTGTTTTTGCTTCTCTAATTGCTTGGGCAAAACGTACAGGATAGGCAATTTGTAATTTGACATCTGCTTTTTCACAAGCATCAATCATAATTTGCGCATCGGCTACATTTGTTGCAATTGGTTTTTCGCAAAGAATATCTTTTTTAAATTCTGCCGCTTTGAGTACATGTTCTTTATGTTTACTGTTTTCACTACATACCATAACGGCTTGAAGATCTTGCTTCAATAAATCTTCAAGGTTTTCATAGAAGGTAGTGTTGAATTGTTCTGCTGCTGCTTTGCCGCGCTCAATATTATCATCATAAATACCGGTTATTTCAGCGTTATCAAGCTCGAGAACACCTTGAGCGTATGAATAAGCATGCATATGGGCAAAACTAATCATTCCGATTTTAATCATAAAGATAACTCCTTTTCAAAACGGGTCATCGTTTCATTGAATAAGTCAGTATCAATTTCATTATCAAATGCTAAACCTAAGTTGATTTCAGGTTCACTGAGGATATTTTGATGATGACGATCATCATATTCAATGACTTGACCAGGTATCGCAAAATTAAATTCTAATCTTGCGCTTGCATCTGCTTGTGATGATTGTACTAATGAGAGAATACTATCATTGTTAAGACGCATGGTTGCTGTTATAAAACTTACTTTATTATTTTGATCGCTAATTACTTCTGTATGAATTGATTTAATTTCATCGATATATTGTCTGATTAACGTTAAATCATAGAGAAATAATGCTTTAATTTCATCAGGATTAAGACTAGGCATACGTCGTTTTATATGGTAAACACCTTTTTCATTTTGATTGAGATGTTGACTTAAGAAGGCAAATTTATTGGCTTTTAAATCAGTTGTATATAAAGGACTGTCTTTTGATAGTGTGAATTTTTGAAACATAAAGCATATTCCTTTCT
>DATBUC010000197.1:0-7471 GCA_036516515.1 Erysipelothrix sp.
TCTACAATTGGCGCAAAAATTACTGCTGTAAAACCATATAAAACAGGGAGTTGTCCAAAACCTGCTTCGATGATATCTTGATTTCCAGCTGTGATATTACCAAATAATGCTTGTATCAAAAGTGATAAAATGATATTGGCTGCGAAAATAGAAGCACTATATTTCAAGATGATTTTCAAATTATCACTTAGATTATTCTTAAAATAGCGGAAACTTCGCTTCAGCATATCTGACGCCAGATAAAGCATGGTTACTAAAGCAATAATCGTTGCCAACATAATCCCTTTGGGATGTATTTGGTCGCCATCGGCACCAAAAACTAATAAACCAATCAACGGATAAATTGTTTGATATCCTATAAAGTAGTTAAAAATTATTAAAATCGCTTTTCTTGGCGAAAACGCAAAACGACCGTTGTCGACATCTTGATTTCTAATCATAAAAAACCTCTTTTCCATCAATATCAAATACACGGTCAATGCGACCGCCACCTATGAGTAAGTCTCCATCATAAAAGACTGCCTCTTGACCTAAAGTTACTGATTTGACTGGATCAGCCATTGTCACAACAATCGTATCTTCCACCAGTTCAATTTCAACATTTTGATCTTTTTGTCTATATCTAAATTTGGCTTGTACTTTTCTTTTTCCTGTAAATTCAGGCACAAATAAATTAATGGAATTTATGATCGCTTTTGAATAGAAAAGCTGGCGATGATCGCTTCCTTTTCCAACATATAATTTATTTTCACTCATGTCTTTTCCTACAACAAACCAAGGTCCCATAAAACGTGATATATTGAGTCCATGTCTTTGTCCAATCGTATAAAACATAACCCCATGATGTTTTCCGACCACTTGATTGGTATCAACATCGATAATATCCCCTTGCGTATCGCGAAGATAATTCTGTAAAAAATTGCGATAATCTCGTTCTCCGATAAAACAAATGCCTGTGGAGTCCTTTTTATCTGCAACCGGTAAATTTATTTTATCTGCAATCGCTCTTACTTCCTGTTTCTCTAAATCTCCTAAAGGAAATAGAACACGGTCTAATACCTCAGGATTGACTCTATTTAAAAAGTAAGTTTGATCTTTGTTACGATCTTTAGCACGATACATTTGACCATCTTTCACAATTGCATAATGACCCATCGCTAATTTATCATAGCCATTTTCATCCATGAATTTGTAGAAAGCATCAAACTTAACAAATTGATTACATAAAATATCAGGATTAGGGGTATTACCTTTTTCCGTTTCTTTAATAAAATACGTGAAGACATCATCCCAATACTCTTTTACATAGTCCACGCGTAAAAGTTGTAGGCCTAAATGGTCTGCAACTCTTTTCGCATCATCATAATCTTTTTCTTGGGTACATTGGTCATCATTCAAATCAGGATTCCCTAAGATGTCATTATTAGCCATCGAATCCCAATTGCGCATAAAGGCACAGGTAACATCATACCCTTGCTCCTTTAATAAGTACGCAGCAACGGCACTATCTACCCCGCCTGATAAACCTACTAAAACTTTCATTTTCATCATCCTTAATTACTATTTACTTCAACCTCATACTTTTCATCAGGTAAAAACGCGTCAATTTCTTCATCATCATACCCAACTAAGAATGATTTGTCATTCATTATAATCGGACGCTTTAATACTGATGGATGTCGTTGGATAAATGTAATTAATTCTGACATTGATAATTCATCCAAATCTAATTTTGACTCACGCATTACTTTTGAACGCTTTGAAATTATATCATCTGTCCCATTCATACTACGCATCAAAAGATGTTTGATTTCTTTGTCACTTAACATGGAGGTAAAGATATTTTTTTCAACAAATTTCAAATTGTTATTTTTTAGCCATTGCCTCACTTTACGACATGAGGCGCATCCTGGCGAAGAATATAAAACGATCATAATATTCCTCCTTATTATATTATTATAACGTGTTAAAGCTTAATAAACAAACAACTTTTAACGCTGCCAAACCATTCCCATTTTTAATTCAACTTCTTGAAGGAGTGCTTGGGCTTGTGGTCTTACTTTTAGAGCCCCTGCCTCTAAGATTTCATCTAAGACACCAGAATCAATAACTTCATTATATTTCGCTTGAATCTGTTCTAATTCCGCGCAAACAACATCCGCAACCGCTTTTTTAAAGCCACCATATTGCATCCCTTCAAAATGAGTTACTGCTTCAGGAATTGAGATTTCTTGAAGCGCTGCATAGATTTGCAATAAGTTAGCCACTCCAGGTTGTTTTTCAGGATCATAAACAATCTTATTTTCACTATCAGTCACCGCTGACATAATTTTCTTACGGGCTGTTTTTAAATCATCTTTGAGATAAATAACCCCTTTATTACCCTCGTGATCTGACTTACTCATTTTTTTACTTGGATCTTGAAGGGACATGATGCGCGCACCCACTTTAGGAATAACCGGTTCAGGTACAACAAAAGTTTCACCAAAACGATTATTGAAGCGTTCTGCCACATCGCGGGTTAATTCAACGTGTTGCTTTTGATCTTCCCCGACAGGAACATAGGCTGCTTTATGAATTAAAATATCGGCAGCCATTAAGGTTGGATAGGTATAAAACGCAGAACTTAAGGAGACTTCTGTTTTACTTTTATCCTTGAATTGGGTCATCCGATTCAGTTCCCCCATTGAAATTAAGGATGCCATAATAAAACCTAATTGCGCAATTTCTGGCACATCTGTTTGTAAAAAGATATCCGTTTTTTCTGGATCTAAACCACTGGCAATATAAAATGCCATGGCATCTCTTAAGTTTGTCTCTAATTCTTTTGGATCAATTGGCATTGTGATGCAGTGTAAGTTCGCAATAAAAATACTGACATCAAACTCATCTTGATGCATTGCAAAAGGTTTTAAAGCACCGATGTAATTTCCAAGGTGCATTTGTCCTGTTGGCTTAATACCACTAATCATTCTCTTTTTCATGATCAATTCCTCCCATACTTATAATCTCATGCTTTTCGTTCTCTGTTAAATAATGTTCATCTACTAGACGATTAAGGACATGTTCTTGTCGTTTCAAAGCACCTTCGTAGTTCGTACTGAGTTGATAGATTGACGGCGCCTGCGGTAATCCAGCAAGTAATGTCGCTTGAAAGTCATTTAAGTCTTTTGGTGCAAGATCAAAGTAACCATAACTTGCTTGTGTAATCCCTAAATAACCATCACCATAGTAAATAACGTTGGCATATAAAGCAATAATTTCATTATGACTGTATAAGTCCATAATATCACGTGCAATAAAATATTCCGATACTTTTCTTACTAAAGAAGCAGAATGATCAAAATATAAGTTCTTCGCTAATTGCTGCGGAATCGTTGAACCCCCTTCATAAAAGCCTTTATGCTTTAGATTCACTTTTAACGCCCGCATCAATGCTATCCGATCAATTGGCGAATCACGATAATAAAAGCGAGCATCCTCGGTAACCATAATGGCATCCAAAAATAAAGGCGCAATCGCCTCATACTCACTGAAATCTTGTGACTGAACCTGGGCAACTTTGGCTTCAATACTTTCCTTTGCAGTCACTTTTTGATATTCTTGGTAACCTTGATAAAAGATAACAGAGGAAAACAATACAAAACTCAGTATTATAATTAAAATAATTTTACTTAATACTTTTTTCATCGGTTCCCTTTCTTATAAAAAAACACAGTCACCTGTGTTTTTTTACTGTCCTAATGATTTCATTATTTGACGCACTTGCGCTTCGGACGGCTTACGTCCCATTTGCATATACATCGCACGAATCATTTTTTCATCAATAGGTGGATTTTCCTTTAATTGTTTTTCAAACATACGTTTCGTAACAAAGAATGAAATCGCAGCCCCAATTAAACCGCCAACAATTAAGTTTCCAATACTGATGAGTGTTTGGTTTGCTAGAAATAACATTGTTTCACCACCTTGTATTTTTTATAATCTTATTTATATAATAAAAACCCAGAAGGTCGATATTATTCCCTGGTAGTCCAGGTGGGTATCTTGTCTTAAGGTCCTGGGAATTCCATAACGTAATGGATTCACGCCCCATAAGAACAATCAGATTCCCTTATATCGAAAGTGTCGGAAAAATATTTTCCCTCTGGGCAACCATATTATAACATACTTTTTTAAAAACATTTATAAAAATTTCATGTTATAATAAAAAGGAAAATTACTGAGGTGGAAAGATGAAATTATCAAATAGTTTTTTTTATACCATCCGTGAGGATGTTCGTGATGAAGATTCCGCAAGTGGTAACCTACTTGTAAGAGCTGGATATATTAAGAAAAGCTCATCAGGGATCTACATGTTTATGCCATTAGGCCTAAGAGTTAAAGATAAAATTGAAGCGATCATTCGTGAAGAAATGAATGCGATCAATTCTATGGAAATGTCCATGCCCACATTAATCCCTGAGGATGTTTATGTGAAATCTGGACGACGTGATATTATTGGAACCAGTATGTTCCAATTGAAAGACCGTTATATGAAACCTTTCGTATTAGGTCCAACACACGAAGAGCTGTTTGCGCAAGCTGCGAAAATGATGGTGCAGTCATATAAAGATATGCCTGTCAGCCTTTATCAATTTCAAACAAAATTTAGAGATGAAGCGCGCCCTCGCTTTGGCTTAATTCGCGTGCGTGAATTTGTTATGAAGGATGCTTATACCTTCGATAAAGACCAGGCGTCTTGTGACAAATCATATAACGCTATGTTTGAAGCGTATAAACGTATCTTTGATCGCATGCATTTAGACTACCGTATTGTTAAAGCAGATACAGGTATTATGGGTGGCTTACTTTCAGAAGAGTTTCAAGCTGTCAGCCCAATTGGTGAAGACATTTTAGTATTAGGTGAAGAAACCGGTTATGCAAGTAACTTAGAAGTTGCTGAAAACGTCGCCCGTATTGTGAGTGATGAACCGTACTTAGAATATGAGAAAAAATTAACACCCAATGCACGTACGATTGAAGAAGTTGCTGAATTTTTAAATGAACCAATTCAAAAATTTGTAAAGACACTCATTTATCGTGTAGATGACAAACATGTCGCTTGCTGTGTTCTAGGTGATCGTGATGTTAACGAAACCAAACTTGCGAAATTATACAAAGCTACTGAAGTAGAACTGGCTGCTTTCGCAGATGTTGAAGCAATCACAGGCGCCAGTGTTGGTTTTGCAGGACCCATTGGTCTTGATGGCATCGATATCGTAGTTGATCGCCACATTGAAGGTTTAAGAAATTTTATTGTTGGTGCAAATGAAGATGATCATCACTTTATCAATGCCAACCATCATGATTTCAAGGCAACGCACATTGCCGATATTTCTAATGTTAAGGAAGGCGATCCAAACCCTGAAGGTAAAGGTGTCCTTACCTTTAGTAAAGGGATTGAAGTTGGAAATACCTTTAAACTTGGAACATCCTACGCACAAGCCATGGATCTACACTACTTAGATGACCACAATAAACTTCAAGATGTTCACATGGGTTCTTATGGTATTGGCTTGGGCCGTACAATGGCAGCCATTGTCGAACAAAACCATGATGATAATGGTATTGTTTGGCCAATGAATTTAGCCCCATATCAAGTTGGTGTGATTGTGATTAATCCTAAGAAAGAAAGTCATCTCGCTTATGCTAATGAACTCTACGAAAATTTAGAAGCAGCTGGTGTCGAAGTCTTATTAGACGATCGTAAAGAACGTGCAGGTGTTAAGTTCAATGATATGGACTTAATTGGACTACCATTACGTATTACGATTGGCCGCGACCTTGATGAAGGTTATGTTGAATTTAAACGCCGTGACCAAGAAACTGCTGTAAAAATAAAAGTAGATGACATCATTGAAAAAGTATTGGAAGAAAGTAAATATTAAACATACGAAAAGGAGCAGGAGCTCCTTTTTTTATGTCGCTTTTTATCAGCAATGTCAACAGCGCAATTTCCCTATAAGCTAATTCTTATGGTGCTACAAATGCTTAGGAACCCCTTTTTCACATTTAAATCAGCAGCACTTATAATCTTTAATAATTTACAAGTTGAAGTAATTGAACTGGTTTATAATCTAAGTTATTTATGTCTGGTAAATATATAAAAAAAAGCCAGGATGCTCACCATGAGATATCCCAGCTTTTTAGTGCTTGAAAAGACGCTTACCGTTAAGTCGTCTCAGCTCATTTTCTATTATAAACATACTTCTAAATGACTCTTTTGATAATACTTTTCTAGCAAGTCAATAAAAGATGCCATCGCTTCACTTAAGTATTTTTGGCGATGATAAATAACTTGGCCCCACATGAATACCGCTTTATGTTCAACATCTAGAGCATACAATTGTCCAGATTTTATCTTATCTTTCACCGCAAAGCGGGGTAAAAAAGAAACCCCAACGCCCCTTTGTAAAAGATTTACGATTATATCTGTATTCCCTACCTCAACAACTGCTTTAAGATCAATCGCCAAATCAGCTAATTGCTTCTCCAATTCGTAACGATAACTGGCATTTTTCTCTGTTAAGATAAAGGGATAAGTCATTAAATCATGCAATGCAATATCTTTTTGCTTAGCTAAATCTTTTTGAGCGGTCACAAATATAATTTCCTCAGCCTCACTAAGTACTTTTTTCATACTCGGATCATATACCTTATCATCCAATGTATAGATCATATCTAAATCATTATGATGCAGTTTTTCGATCAGGGTTGTTGTTTTACCCAATTCAATAATCACTTCAACTTGGGGAAATTTTTGATGAAATTGGTACAATATATCAGGAAATATCGCCGTCGCTAAGGAATCGACTGTACCAATGCGTAATGTCCCCTTCAAGGGCCCCTCTCTAAAATTCTCTGCAGCTTCAAATTCTCGGGCAATTTGATAGGCATGGGGCAAAAATTGTTTTCCAGCTTGAGTTAGACGTATGTTTTTATTAAAACGATCAATCAACTGAACGTTAAGACTGGCTTCCAACTGTTGAATTTGAATTGTAATTGCTGCTTGAGAATAGCCCAATTCAGCCGCCGCTTTACTAAAACTTCTTTTCTCACTTACTTTAATAAAGGTTTCAATATGTCTTCTTTCCATAAGCCCTCCTATTACTTAAATTTATCATTACCATAAATTCTTTTAATTTAACTAAACTTAGAACTTATGTTAAATTAAGAGATAGAGAAAGTCAAGAGGTGTATCTATGCATAAAGAAGATTTAAAGCAAGCGATGCTCGACTATATCGAAACTTATTTTTCAGATGACATCGCCACGAAGAAAGCGATGCAAATCGCAGACGAAGCATTGATTGAACATTATATTCAAAAAGAAATTCCCCAAGAAGGAAGAGCTATTTTTGATGTTGTTAAGGAGTTAGAAGAAGATATCTTCCCTAATGCCTTACAATCACGTCATCCAAAGCACTTTGC
>DATBUC010000198.1:0-6339 GCA_036516515.1 Erysipelothrix sp.
TTGAAATGTATGATATTTACGTACCGATGATTGAAGATATCGACCTTTCCTTTACATATGAAGAAGCACAAGAAATTATTATCGAAGCATTATCAGTCCTTGGTGATGAGTATGTTTCAGTGCTTAAACGTGCGTTCTCTGAACGTTGGATTGATATTAATGAAAATAAAGGAAAACGTTCAGGCGCGTATTCATCTGGCACTTATGGGACACAACCTTATATCCTTATGAACTGGCAAGAAAATATCGATAACATGTTCACTTTAGCACACGAATTGGGCCACAGTGTTCATTCCTATTTCACAAGAAAATATCAACCATTTATTTATGGTGATTATTCAATCTTCCTCGCAGAAATTGCATCCACCACAAATGAAAACTTACTCTTAAACTATCTTTTAGATCAGTATAAGGATGACGAAAGAATTACGGCTTTCTTATTGAACCATTATCTAGATTCAGTCAAAGGAACCGTATTCAGACAAACGCAATTTGCAGAATTTGAACACTTAATTCACGTTGCCGACCAAAAGGGTACCGCACTAACGGCAGATTTCTTAAATAATTCATATCTAGAATTAAATAAATTCTATTATGGTGAGAAAATTAGTACAGAAGAAATTAAATATGAATGGGCTAGAATACCTCATTTCTACTACAACTACTACGTATACCAATATGCTACTGGCTTTAGTGCTGCAACACTATTCTCAGAGCATATCTATAATGGTGGTGATGTAGAGCCATACCTCAATTTCCTTAAAGCAGGTAACAGTGCATTACCAATCGACGTTTTAAAAGAAGCGGGTATTGATATGACTCAATCTACTGCAGTGGATAAAACATTAGAAGTGTTTGGCCAAAGATTAGAAACACTCAATAAGCTTATCAAATAAACTAAAACAGTAGCCTAGGCTACTGTTTTTTTATATACTAAAAGAGACAGGAGGAATATTATGGAAGAAAAGAACCACGATTTAGATCAAAAAGATAATCAAAAAATTAATGATCAGTCGACCGAAATTGATGAAATCCTACCCGAAGATAACACAGATGAAATTGAATATATTGAAGTTGAAGCGGAATTTTATGAAACTGATGATAAATCAAAGGATGAACCAGAAATTAATACACCGCCTGAAATAGAAAGAAAAGTTGTTGAGCGCAAAGTAAAGAAAAAACGTCCCAAAACTAAAACTAAGATTAAAAATAAAAAAAATAATAAAAAGGTAGTCGTAAAAGAAAGAAAGAATAAATCAATAACGCTATTATTACTTTCTGCTGTTCTTATCATAGGCGGCTATTTCATATGGAATCATTTCTATGCTTATGAAGTGATCGATCCCTTTAGCTTAGTCTCTGTAAAAGTCATGGGAACAGATGGAAATGGGACAATAGAAATAGAAAAAAACGGTGAACTAAGTAAGGAAAAAGAAGATATCTATCACAGAATCCGTTATGAGGTAGAAGATAATGGCACATTTCACAAAAATGATAAAGCCAAAGTGAGGGTCATATTAGAAGATGAAAAATGGTTTAAAGATAATAAAATTAAACTCGATCCGTTAGAAGAGATATACACAGTAGATTTTTTAGTAGATAAAGTTGTTTTTAATTGGCCAGAGTATATTGACTATCAGTTTACTTACCAACGCATGGCAGTAAAGATAGACCGTCTAACGTTTAATCAAAATGTACCTGAAGAGTTAAGCTCAATACTGAATGATGATAAGTTGAAAACAGATAAAAAAGAATATGATTTTAAAGATACAGCTGAAATCATCTTGGAACTAAAACCTAATGATTATAAATTAATTCATGAAGCAGGTTATGAAATAGAAGGAACGATTCATCAAGTTCTAATTGATGATTTTACATATAGTCCTAAATATTTTGAAGATATACCACAAGAAGAACTTTTAAAAGAGTCAGCATTAGCAGCACTCCAAGAGCAGTACGTCGCAATGAAAGAAGCTAACTTAGAGCGAATTTGTTATCGATTAGATGAACAAGCGAGCCTCAATTATCTTTATTCATTTAAAGACGGTGAAGAAGAAAAAATGGTGGCTGTTGCTGTCTCACCAATCATTGGTATTGGTCATGAGCTTGATATAGAAAAAGCAGAGATAAAGTTACAAGAGGTTGAAGGAATAGCTTCGTTTGAATCAGAGATGAAAAAAGCCGGCTATACTTGCGTGAAACCGTAACATGACAAAAAATATTATTATTGAATACAGTGCCAATATAATGATATTGCTTGGAACGATAATGCTTGTATTTACTGTTTATATTGTTGATAAAAAGAAAGATAAAAGGTTGATACAACTTTTGTCAGTTATACTGATTTTGCTAGGTTTAATCTTAAAAGAAACGTAAAAAGAAGGATACGCTAGAATGCGTAATCCTTCTTTTTTAATATGATAAAGAACCAAATAGTTAATATTAATCCCTTTAAGACACTGGACAAACTAATACTCCACCATACACCTGAAATTCCCATAAATTTAGAAAGCACTAAGGCCATGGGGATTCTCAATACTGTGAAGACTGTTGATACAACGGAGGGTACTGTTGTTTTTCCAATCCCATGAAAAGCCCCAACGGTTAGAATTTCAATACTCATAAAGACTTGAGAAAAAGCGATGGCTTGCATATATATGACGCCTTGCTCGATAACGGCTCTTTCATTAATGAAGATTGCAAAGAATGTTTCTGCAAAAAGTAAGAAAATTATTGTAACGATAATACCAAAACCTGTTACGAGTTTTAGAGAAATACGATAGGATTGTTCAACGCGCTCGATATTGTGATTGCCAAAGTTTTGGCCAATAAAAGCGGAAATTGCTCCTTGTAGCCCACCAATTGTAACATAGGTAATCGATTCAATTTGGATACCAATTCTTTGAGCTGCCATGACGTCAGTACCATAGGAAACCACAATCTTTGCCATAAACATTGAAATAAAATTGAAAATAAAACGTTGCATAGTGACTGGCATTCCCATATGGATGACTTCAACAATTTGCTTCGAATTAAACTTCATTTTTAGACTTTCCTTAAATTGTTCTTTCGTATTAACATACAGAATTACAAAAATAATTAATCTTGCGATATTGGTAGCCCAGGCGGCCCCAGCAACACCCATTTTTGGAATGATGCCCCAACCAAAAATAAAAATAGGATCTAAGATAATGTTAATGAGAAGACCAATCGCATTCGCTCGAAAAGTAAGCTTTGTATTACCATAACTTGTAAGGATAGAAATATAAGTTGAAACCAGAAATAAAAATGGAATTCCGTAAAGAGAATGGCTTAAGTAATCATGTGCTTGTTGAACGATAATAGGCTCTTCAATATTGAAAAATCCAATAAACTGCGTTTTAAAGAAGATTACGACAATAATGTAGATTGACGATATTATTATTGAAAGTAACATCCCTGTTTTTACATAACTTTGACTTTCTTGTTCTTTGCCTTTTCCAAGTGTTTGCGCAACACGGACACCTGTACCTGTTACAGCAAGCATTGAGAGCGCAACAGCGAAATTAATAATGATGTTTGACGTCCCAATTGCTGATACTGCATTACTGCCTAAACGACCTATCCAAATCATGTCAATGATTCCCAATGCTGTTTGAATTAAGTTAGTCAAAATAATTGGCCAAGCAAGCTGAATTAAAGTCTGCTTAATATCCCCATGCAGCATATTTAAATCTTTTCTCATAAAAACCTCCTTCAGATACGTTCATCTATTTTAGCATAAAGAACAATAAATAGGTGCTTATAAACTTGAGCAGTTTTTTGTTTAAGATATAATAAAGTGAGAGGTGTTTGAATGAAAAACATTGAAGTTGTGGCAGCAATTATTTATAAGCAAGAACAAGTATTAATCACGCAAAGAGCAAAAGGAAAATTCAAAGGGCTGTGGGAATTTCCTGGGGGTAAAATAGAAACAGGTGAAACCCACCAAGAAGCTTTAGTTCGTGAAATTAAGGAAGAGTTACAAGTAAATATAGAGGTAGAGCATAAATTTACAGAAGTGGAATATCAATATGAAGATTTTAACTTAAAAATGTATTTGTACTGGGCACAAATTGTTTCAGGTGAGATAAATTTAGTAGAGCATATGGACATGCAGTGGATAAACTTTAAAGCATTAAAAAATGTCAACTGGTTGCCAGCTGACATTAAAGTGGGCGCAATGATTAGTAACTTGAATTCTCTGTAAGATAGTGGTAAATATCTGGTCTTACAGCAGTGTGTAATCTGAAAATAATATTTACAACGGGAATTTTTTCACCTTTATTATCAATCATAGATTTTTGTTGGTAGGCAATTGGGGACATCGGACCTAAATAGAAAAACTGTCCTTTTTCGCCATCATCCTTCATTACAAATAAGTCGAGCGGAATATTATTAATCTCGGCTTTTTTAATGTCAAGCACATCTTGGGAGTCTAAAGTTCTTCTGCTTTTAGTCATCCAAGAAAACGTTTGTGCATTAAGAAATTGATCTTCATATTGTGTGGATTGAGAGATATCATCAGCTTTATGGTAAGTCACAAAAATCGGATAAGTATTATATTTGAAACGGTAACCATAAATGGTTCCTTTTTCATCATTTTCCCAGCAAAACAAACGACACATGTCTTTTCTTGTATATTGCTGGTAAAGTGTCATATTCGCATGCTCTACGCTATGAGTATAATTTCTGTAATATCTTAATTTTGTATAATCAATTATTTGAGCTATATGATGGCGAAAATTGGGATTATTGTTTAAACCTTCAATAATTTGTTCATTAAAAGTAACCCTATGATGCTTTCTAACAAGGATCGGCTTTTGCCCATATTTCTTTTGATCAGTATTAACAAAGAAGGCTAAAGAAAAGATACGTTCTATATTTTGTTGAAGATATTTATTATTAAATTGTGAGTTCCACTCATTTAAAGTTAGATGTTCTTGGTTGATAAGTTTTTCAATAATATTTATTTCATCAAGACGTTTACCATTAGAAAGCTCTAAACTTAGAAAGTTTAAAAATTTATTTTGATAGTGTGTCAAATTACCATTATATGTCTTTTCTATTTTTGATAATAAAAGATGGTAGTTAGAAAAACTATGGTTATTAAAAAAGACTTGCGGATCGATGCTATTGTAAAGCAAGAAATCTTTTAGTTTTGGAATTTTACCGAGTTTTGCTTTCAATTTTTCATACTCTTCTTTTATATATTTTTGGGTAGAAAAATTATGCATATTAATTGATTGGTAAATTCTCTCTTTGGTTATTTCATCATAATCAATCGTAGATGATCCTGGCAACGTAACTGAACCTTCAATGAGGAATTTTTTCAATTGATCTTTGTTATAGCTTTGATCTCCTGATAAAGCAATTGGGATCATAAAGTTATTTTTGTAATTACCAATAAAGTCTAAAATGACGACATAGTCCTTATTTTTACTTTTTCGTAATCCACGCCCTAATTGTTGTATGAAAATAATAGCTGATTGCGTAGGTCTTAACATTACAATTTGATTAATTTGGGGAATATCAACCCCCTCATTAAAAATATCCACTGTTATGATATAGTCTAAAGTATTATCTTGCTGAGTTAACGCTTTAATTGCTTTTTCACGATCAGCTTGCGAATCTTTTCCTGTAAGTGCTTTTGTTCTGAGCCCTTTTTGATTAAGCGCTTTTTCTAAAGCGATGGCTTCATCAGTTCTTGATACGAAGATCAGTCCAGATACACGATCTCCAGAATGACCATAATAAGCCATATTATCGACGATATGATCAATTCTTTCTGAAGCTGTAAGAAGCTTGAAATGAGAAACATCATTGATTATTTCGTTATCCACAGTAATATCAGTAATTCCAAAGTAATGAAATGGACAAAGCATATCTTCTTCAAGTGCTTCCTGGAGTCTAATTTCATAAGCAATATTATAATCGAAATGTTGATAGATATCATAGGTGTCAGTTCTTTCAGGTGTAGCTGTCATTCCCAATAAGAAAACAGGATCAAAGTAGTTTAGAATTTTTTGATATGACGCTGCCCCACTATGATGTGCTTCATCGATGACTATGTAGTCAAAATGTGTCTGTGTAAAAGATGTTAAAATCTCATGCTTAGATAAAGTTTGAATCGTTGTAAAAAGAAAGTCTGCTTCCAAATCTTTACTTGTTCCTGTAAGAAGTCCATATTCTTTATGAGGCAATATTTTCTTAAAGCTTGCCATCGCCTCTTTAGCAATCTGCTCACGATGTATAACAAATAACATTTTCTGAGCTGCTAAATTTTTCACATCGAATGCAGATAGAAAAGTCTTTCCTGTA
>DATBUC010000199.1:0-8253 GCA_036516515.1 Erysipelothrix sp.
GAAAATAGAAAATTTACACGCACAAGCTTATGATACCGTTTTAATTACAGGTATCTACCATCCTGAAACAGAATGTTTTTATGCCATGAGCAATGGTGGCATGCTTAATGTCGTCAATCTGCAAAATGAACTTGTTTATCATGATTATCTCGAAGACACAACAGCAACTTGGGCCCATGCTACTTATCAAAGGTATGTTTATGGGGTATCTTTAAGACAAAGCGGTCAAGGATTTTTATGGCAATTTGATACAGCAAGTCAAATACTAGAACGTGTAATTGATCTGCCTGATCAACATCAAGCATGGTCCTTGGCAGTTGTAGATGATCAAAATATCTATATTGGGACTTATAAAGAACAAGATGCAGCTGTTTTTCATTATGATGGCAAGCATTTAAGGCAATGTATTAGTTTTAAAGACCAATACAGTTATGTCCGTTCACTCGGAATTAGTCATGACCATCTTTATATTGGGACAGGACAAAATGGGCGCGTATTAGCTTATCATTTAAAGACAAAAGACTTACGCTATATTGATCAGGCACTAGAAGCAATGATTGCCAAACCTTTATCTGAGCTTAGTTTTACTTACGATATGTATTTTACCCAAGGATATCTATTTTGTCGTTTAGATCAGTCTCACCAAGATATATTTGCGGTATATCACGAAGAAAGTGAAACATGGCGTATTATTAAAGATAAAAAAGCGGGTATGTTTAATCAACTGGCGACAGATTCAGAAGGTGTCTATACGATTTTGGATGGCAGCTGGCACTATGTGCATTTAGATGCTTTAAATGTTAAAGATCTACAAATAGCCCATGACTTTGATCCTCGGGGTATTTGTTTAAAAGATAATCAATTAATTACGCTAGGGCGCAATGGTACGATGTACGCTTTTTCTTTACAAACAAGAGATGTTATCACACAGCCCTCTACAATGAAACCACTACCGGTTATTTTACATAACTTGGGGCAAGATGCTTTAGGAAATCTCTATATATCCTCTTACCCAGGGGGCCCTAAACTCATTCAAACTAGCGGTAAGGACAATCGAGAAATCGTCTTTCCTCAAGTAGAAGGCTTTGCTCATGATGAGCACAAACATCTTTATTTAGGTTCTTATCCAGGCGCACATATCTATAAGCTAAATATAGAAACCTTAGCTTATGAACATTGTTTTAACTTAAAAGATGCTTATCAACAAGATCGTCCCTACATTATGAAATATATTGATAAGCAACTTTATATTGGTACAATTCCCGACTACAAACAGCGGGGTGGCGTACTTGCGATTTACGATCCCGAGCAGAAAACAAAAAAAGTCTATCGTAACCTGATTGAAAATCAAAGTATCGTAGGGATCGCTAAGTCAGGGCAATATCTTTATCTATCTTCTACAATTAGAGGTGGACTTGATTCACCATGGCCAAAAGATAAACCCAAAATTATCAAATTTGATCTAAAGCAGGAAAAAGTAATCAAAGAAAAAAGCCTCACGACAGAAGGTTTTAGCGGGAAGATCATGATTTCTGCCTTAACGCTTCACAATGACTTGTTATGGTGTGTGAGTGATGGTACAATTTTTGCCCTGGATTTAAATAGCTTAGAAATTATTAAGACTATTGAAGTTGTAGCAGGCGCTAAAGATGTCGGCATGTGGAAACCTTATCAATTAATCCATTTTAAAGATAATCAATTTATTACTGATTTGGCAGGGGCGATTCATCTTGTTGATCTCAAAACAAATGAAATTAAGCAATTAGTGAATCAAGAGCAAAGCGTTTCCTTTATCCAATATGTAGCACCTTATGTATATTTTTTAGATAAAGATGATAAAAATTTAAAGCGTATTATGTTAAAGAACTTTTAAGAGTTCTTTTTCTTTTGCGAAAGACTTGCATTAAGGGAAAATATACGATACAATTCTATTGCAAACGATTTGCATATGGAGGTATAAAAATGAAAAAAATTATAAGTTTACTTGTGGTATTTTTAATGTTGAGTGCATGCAACAGTAAAAAAACAAACAACAATGATATTGTGACGAGTTTCTTTCCGATTCAAAGTTTAGTCAGCAGTGTTAGAAATCAAGAGACAGCGGTGATTGTTGATAGTGAGGCACATGATTTTGAACCAACAGCAAAGCAGCGCGCACAAATTGCTGAAGCAAAGCAATTTTACTATCATGGCTTGGGGATGGAGTATTGGTTTGATGAATCCATGTTAAAAGAGGGTAAAGCCATTGAGTTAAGCAAAGAAATGAAGGTATTGCCATCAGATCCGCATACATGGCTTGATCCTTACAATGCTATGATTATGTTAGATACGATTGTTGTCAATTTAAAAGAAGTTGAACCTGAAGTCGAGGAAAATGCACTCTCGGTAAGAGAAACACTAACTGAATTGATCCAAGAGTATGATCGTGTCTTGTCAAGTCAAGAAGGTGCTATAATGATGGTAGATCACTTAGCCTTTGGCTATCTAGCCGATCGTTATAATTTAGTTCAAAAACCAATTATCGACGGGGTATCTGAAGGAGAAGCGACAATTAAAGAAGTGATTGCTTCGGTGGAATTAATCAAAGAAAATAATATCAAAGCTATTTTTGTTGATCCACATCACAAAACGGATGTGATTGATCAAATTGTTAAAGAAACCAATGTTGAAGTGTTACCACTTTATACAATGGAACAAGCTGTTGATGATTATTCTTATTTAGATTTATTGAAAATCAATCTGGAATCACTTGAAAAGGGGTTATAGTATGATAGAACTTAAGAATTTGAGTTTTTCTTATCCCAATAAGACAATTCTTAAGGAGGTTAATTTAAAAATCAATAAAGGAGAATTTGTTTCTATTATTGGTGAAAATGGTTCGGGAAAGTCGACCTTAATGAATTTAATGTTAGGTCTTTTAAAACCGACCTCAGGCGCGATGCTGTTGCTGGGGGAAAAGGCTGAAAATTTTAGTGACTTTCATAAGATTGGTGTCATTAGCCAAAGTGGTCTGCAAAAGTTCAGTGCCTTTCCCGCAACTGCATTAGAACTGGTCATGGCCAAACATAAAAGGATGAACAAGGCAGCTAAAGAGGCTGCCTTAGCGTCTTTAGATCATGTGGGCATGTTAGCGTATGCTGATCATATGTTGTCAGAGCTTAGTGGTGGTCAATTACAAAGAGTTCTCATTGCAAGAGAAGTTATGTTTGAACCGGAGATTTTATTTCTCGATGAACCCAGCAGCGCGTTGGATAAAAAATCAGTAGAAAATTTATTGGAATTATTAGAACACTTCCATACGGTTCATCAGATGACAATTGTCATGATAACGCATCATTATGATGAATTATCATCGCGTGTTTTAGAAGTGAAAGATAATCAAATTATAGAGAGGGTGCGTGAGGATGTTTCAATATGATTTTGTCCGCTCCGCCTTTATTGTCGGTGGCTTATTGGCGCTTATTATCCCATTAATTGGCTTGACTATTGTTTTAAAAAGATTATCTATGATTGGTGATGCCTTAAGCCATGTTGCGTTAAGTGGTGTCGCAGCAGGGTTAATCTTGGGATTTAATCCGCTTGTAGGTGCTATTGTAGTGAGTTTGCTTGCTTCATTAAGTATTCATTATATTCAAAAGAATTTGGCTTCTTATGAAGAACTCTCTATTGCTATCATTATGTCACTTGGGATTGGCTTATCAGGAGTTTTACTTGGATTTGTTAAAAATCCCCAAAATTTTAATGCGTATCTTTTTGGTTCTGTTGTTTCAATTAATAAAACTGACAATTATTTATCGATTATTTTATCGATCATTGTTTTAGCTGTTTCTCTTTATGCCTATCGTGAATTTTTCTTTATCGCTTTAGATGAAAAAGGCGCGCATCTATCGGGCATCCCTGTCAGCAAGTATAATATCATCCTTCTAACATTAACGGCGATCACTGTTGCGATTGCTTCTCGCATTGTGGGGGCACTGGTTGTTTCTTCTCTCATTGTGCTTCCAGTAGCGCTGGCAATGCGTTATGCGCGTTCTTATAAGATGACGTTAGTCTTATCAATGTTGTTTTCTTTAATGTTTATGTGGGTTGGTTTATTTGTTTCTTATTGGCTCGATTTAAGACCGGGAGGGACGATTGTTTTAACAGGTGTTTTATCATATTTAATTTCGCTTTTTATCAGTGCAATCAAGCGTTGACATGACTTTTTATCCATGATAAATTTAAGTGTGGATGGAAAGAAGGAAATGGATATGAAAAAAAGAATTGTAGTATTGATGCTTGCGGTTCTACTGGTGCTTACGGCATGTGGGAGTAAAGAGAGTAAGCAAGTAGGTAAAGAGTCAATTGTCGTTGTTACTGATGGCAGTGAAAGTGCGAAAAATGCCCTTGTTCGTTTGAGTCTTTATGCTAATGAGTTTGATATTAAAGGTATTTATAATGTAGATTCAAGTAATGACTTTAAAGCTTGGTTTGATGAATATGCGCTCGCTTATGAATCAGTAGCAGATAAGCTGATTGAATTTGATAGTGCCTATCCTCAATCAATTAAAGACTTATACCATGAAGATGAATTAGAATTATTATTAACAGATGCAAATACCAGTATTTTAAACTGGACAAATTTTGACTATGCTGACATCGATATCACAGAACATAAATTGTTAAGTTCGGTTAAAACAGAGGTAAAAGCAAAAGAAGTACGTGATTTTTCAGTCTATGAAAATGTATTTGGTGCGAAATGGCCAAGTCAAGACGCAGTTTACCGTAAAAGTTTAAGCACCTCTTGGATTAAAGAAAAACTAAGTGATGTTAACAGTCCTTTATTTGCTTTCTATAGCTTAAATAAAGATGAATTTATTGGAGAACTTGAAAGTTTGACTTTCTTATCAATTCTAAATAATGGTTTAAATCCTTTGGACGATGTAACGCATGGTTCATGGGGTGGTCGCTTAGTAGGCACTGAAGGTGTTTACAATCAAGCGGCGGAAGATTTTAATGAGATTGAAAACAAAATGGATGCAGATTATTCATTACAACGTTTTATTGACGCATTCCAATTTGATTTCGCCAATCGTTTAAAAGCAACAGTAGGTGAAGCAATCAAACTTCCGGTTGTGAGTTTAGATCAAAAGAACTTGATTGAAGCAAAAGCAAATGATACTGTGATCATCAAAGCGAGTTTAGAAGATGAAGCAGCTAAAGCTTATTTCAAATGGATTCGTTATGAAGAGGCAGATAGTTATGAAGGGGAAATCGTCTTAGATGGTTGGGGCTCCTCAAGCTTAAGTTTTAAAGTGCCTGAAGATGCACAAGCTGGTGACACAATTCATGTTGTCTTAGAAGTTGAAGAAGCAAGCAGTCAATTAAAGACTTATCAAAGAGTCATTGTTACAGTAAAATAAAGATTGAAAGCCAGATAATATTCTGGCTTTTTTTATTAAATTAAAATAATTGACCACTGGTCAGTTTTGTGTTATCATACATTTTAGCAGTAAAGGAGGGTATCGATGACATCGAAAGTAGAACAGAATAAATTAGAAAAAGAGCGCTTATTATACCGTGCAGCCTATGAGCTCTTTAGTGATAAAGGCATTCACGAAACTTCTATTTCAGCCATTGCTAAAAAAGCAGGTGTAGGAAAGGGAACATTTTATTTATACTTCAAAGATAAATATGACGTTCTTGAACGCATTGTGATGAAAAAAAGTAGTGATATCTTAAACCAAGCTTACCAAGCAACATCCAATGTGACATTTCCCCGTTTTGAAGAAGAAGTGATCTTTTTTACTAATGAGATTATTGACCAGTTAAAGTCTGATCACCTTTTACTGAAGTTAATCCACAAAAATCTGTCATGGGCGTTATTAAAGCGAGCCGTCTATGATTATGATGATGTGGCAGCAATCTATGAAATGTTTCATAGAGGGTTTGCTGATTCAAATTTGAGTAAAGAAGAAATTAGTTTTCGCCTTTATATGATTGTTGAACTCACAGGTTCCATCACTTATAACGCTGTGATTCTAAAAGAACCAGACTCACTCGATGTCATCAAGCCCCTTTTGCTGGAAAATATCAAAAAAATGATTATGGAGTGATTGATATGAAAAATCGTTTAAATCAGCGATTGGGTGAGTTTGTCACTCGACATAAGAAACTGATTTTAGTGATTTCAACCTTATTATTAATACCGGCCTTATATGGCATGGTAACAACAAAAATAAATTATGATATATTAACATATTTACCTAAAGATTTAGAGTCTGTAATCGCTCAAGAAATTATGACTGATGAATTTGGAAGCGCTGCGACCGGTATGTTAGTCGTTGAGGATATGGCAGTAAAAGATATGACCAAACTCAAAGCTGAAATCAATGAAATGGAAGGTATTGATAAAGTAATTTGGCTGGATGATGCCGTAGATATCTCGATACCTTATGAATTTCTTCCAGAAGACATTAGTGAATTAATGCTAAGAGATAACTCCAGTTTGATGGTCATTAAATTTTTAAACGGTTCATCAGATCCTTTAACCCATCAAGCAATTGGGGAAATAAGAGAGATATTAGATGAACGTTCCTTTTTAAGTGGTATGGCCGCAATCTTGAAGGATACCAAGGAATTGGCGGATTCACAAACACCCATTTATGTTGGTTTAGCGATTGTGTTGGCCACCTTAGTCTTAGCCTTATCACTAGAATCAACAGCAGTACCATTCATCATTTTAATCAGTATTGGTTATGCGGTACTCTTTAATTTTGGTACGAATCATCTATTTGGCGAGATATCTTATATTACCAAATCACTGGCAGGAGTTTTACAGCTGGGTGTCACCCTTGATTATTCAATCTTTTTATACCACCGTTATGAAGAAGAGTTAAAAAATTATGACGATAACGATCAAGCAATGTCTATTGCGATTGCAACAACTGCTTCATCAATTGTTGGGAGTTCACTCACAACAATGGCAGGTTTTCTTGCAATTGGGGCCATGGAATTAACCATTGGTAAAGATATTGGCTTTGTTATGGCAAAGGGTGTTTTACTTGGCGTTATTTCTGTTTTAACTGTTTTACCATCATTTATACTTGTTTTTGACAAGTTAATTCATCGTTTCTCCCATAAAACGATCTTACCAAATTTCCAACATCTCGCATCATTTGTCACCAAACATGCTAAAGCGCTTGTTATTGTAGGACTACTCATCGCAGTTCCTGCATATTATGGTCAAGCCAATAATGATGTCTATTACAATATGGACGAGTCTCTACCACAAGATATGGAATCAGTAGTTGCCTTTAAAAAACTTAAAGATGACTACAATATGATGACAACCCATATGGCTGTCATTCCCAAAACACTATCAAACCAAAAAGTTAATGAAATGATAAAAGAAATTGAGACAGTGGATGGTATTGAAAATATCATCGCTTATCAAAAATTCATCGGACCGTTAATCCCAGACCATTTTATTTTTGATGAAATCAAGGATACTTTTGAATCCGATGATTATCGAAGAATTCTCATTAACTCAGAATACAAATCCGCAACATCTGAAGAAAACAATCAAATATTTGAAATTGAACAAATTACCAAATCTTACGATGAAGATATTATGCTTACTGGAGAAGGTGTGTTAACGAAAGATTTAATTGGTCTGGCAGATCAAGACTTCAAACGTGTTAACGGTCTTAGTATCGCAGCTGTCTTTATCATCATCATGATTGTCTTTACCTCAATTTCAATTCCCGTCTTTTTAATTACCGCAATCCTACTGGCAATCTTTATTAATATGTCAATTCCGTTCTATACCAATACACCAATCCCCTTCATCGCGGGTATCGTGATTGGTTCAATACAATTAGGAGCGACTGTTGACTACGCGATTTTACTCACAACAAGATTTAGAGAAGAAATCTCAAAAGGATTAGAAAAAGAAGCGGCTATGAAAATATCAGTCAGTGAATCAGCGAAATCCATCACAACATCGGGTATGGCCTTTTTCGCTTCCACTGTAGGTGTCGCCCTTATCTCTGATATGGAACTTGTAAAAAGTCTCAGTGGCATGATTGCTAAAGGGGCCTTAATCTCAACAATCGTAATCTTATTAGTTTTACCAGGAATTCTACTGCTTAGCGAAGGTCTCATTGCTAAGACGAGCAAAAACTGGTCAGAAAGGAAATCAATGTAATGAAAAAGAAACTATTAACCATCACATTATCATCAGCATTATTACTCAGTAACACATCACTTATT
>DATBUC010000200.1:0-2039 GCA_036516515.1 Erysipelothrix sp.
CTTGTATTAAGAAAGGAGGCAAAAAGCCATGGGAACTGTTTTCAGAAGAATTGCAACAGAAGTAAAGTCATATTTACATCTAGGAGATTTATGTTCAATGGGACCAGTCTGTCCTTTTTTAAGCAAACTTCATATAGAGACTAGCTACCGGAAGCTTTTTGTCTTTTTATTATAGAATGTGTGGAAAACCCTTGAATTGGTTGTGCATTTTTGATTAAATACTAAGCAAAAACTAGACGCAGATTTTATAGGGCGTCTTTTTGCATTTTACAGGTGAAGAATTGAGATGAATTTGTGTATACAGCCTCTTTGTTGGATGAAATTTATGAAAAAGTGAGGTTCACTTAAGGGACCACCAAATACCGAAAAACCCAGTTGTAATAATTCGTGTAATCCCAATAAAAAAGTTTCAGAAAGGGTGAGACATTTGTTTAAAAAACTTAGGCAATATAGGAACGTTTCAGTGTTCCAACCGCTTCTAATTTAGAAAAATAATTAGAAGCGAGGAATAATAATATGAAAAAACAAAAATTCTTTAATAAATCATTTCTATTTTTATTTATAAGTAACTTTTTAGTTTTTATAGGGTTTGAAATGTTGATCCCTATTTTACCAGCCTATTTGTTAAGCATGAATGCATCTTCCATTCAGGTTGGTCTTATGACAACATTATTTACACTAGGTGCTGTTCTAATCAGACCTTTTATAGGGTACTATTTAATTGATAACCAACGGAAAAGCCTTGCCATTATTGCAAGTGCAGCTTTAATGTTTATTACAATGCTGTATCCTTTTCTAAATATTATTTGGCTTTTACTATTTTTACGACTTTTCCATGGCGCAGCGTGGGGAGTATCAACCACAGCCAATAGTACAATTGTAGTTGATTTAATTCCTAAGACACGGTTAGGAGAAGGTATAGGGTATTTTTCAATTTCAACAACGGTCGGAGCTATCATTGCGCCGAGTATAGGTATCCTTATATATGACGCTTTTTCCTTCAATATTTTAATCTGGTCATCAGTAGCACTCAGTCTATTGGCAGTAATTGCGCTTCAATTTGTATATTCACCTACTCCTGGTAAACATGAGAAGCAACAATTTCAATTTTTTGAAGCGATTTTTGAGAAAGACGCATGGTTCCCAGCATTACTGACGGTTACCACAACACTTGGTTTTGGAGCGATTATTACTTTTTTGGTTCTTTTTGGAAAACAAAAGGGATTGGATCATATTTTTTTATTCTTCCTTATAAATGCGACAGTCTCAACTTTACTACGTCCGTTTACAGGAAAATGGTATGATAAAAAAGGACCTTGGTCTATCATCGTTGTGTCAGCATTGCTAGGATTTTTGTCACTTGTAGTGCTGTCTTATACGACAAATAATCTTTACCTTATTATTGCAGCGATTTTATTTGGTGCAGGATATGGAACTGTTATGCCATGTTTACAAACATGGACTGTTCAAAAGGTAAGTCAAGAAAAAAGTGGCGCAGCCAATGCGACCTTTCTTTCCAGTTTTGACGTTGGTGTTGGAGTTAGCGCATTTGTATTAGGGATTCTAGCTGAATGGATTAGTTTAGAGATAATCTTCCGGGTTGTTAGTCTAAGTTTTATTTTTGTTGCTGTTTTAGTCTATAAGGATTTTTTGAATGAAAAGAAAAGGTATAAAAATATATAAAACCGATATAAAAACAAATCCACTTCTATGTTAATAGAAGTGGACTTTTTTTTAATATTTGATTTGCATACAAATTTTTTAAAATGTTGGCAGTGTCCATTAAGGAATAAGGATTTTTAATCGTATTATGTGAACTATCGTACTTAAAGTAATGGGTGCGTTGATCCAGGAAGAATTAAAGCTATTTATGTGGAATTACCTTATTAAACAAACGGGAAGCTTAGAGCAAAAAACACATTGGCTTATATATTAAGGGGAAGCTGGTGAGTTTTTGGCCATTCATATATAAAGCATCAAATACGCAGTATTGGACTCTTTGGTCCCCCTTGCTCCCCGATTGGAAACGACTCATCTCT
>DATBUC010000201.1:0-3069 GCA_036516515.1 Erysipelothrix sp.
AGGGTTAAAGAACATAAAGACAAAATTGAACAATCTTCCACCCATTATTTTGATCAAAATAATATCGAAAAAAGAGAAAAAGATGATTGTGAGAAGAGGATCAGCAATGCTGAAAAATATGTAGATAAATATAATGAGCAAATTAAAAAATTAGAGGAAAAAAAACAGATTTTAGAACAAAAGCTTACTGAGCTTGATTCTACCGAAACACTAAAGTGTAAAGAAGATATTGATAAAATATCAAATGCACTTGTTGACTATACTTATAAAGTAAATAAGCATCGAAAAGATATCGAAAAATATACTAAGAAGCTTGAACTTTATTAAATATATCTAAAATTAACATAATACACCTTATACGAAATGCTATTTTTATTCTATATAAATCATATAGTTATAATATATTAAAAAGCCCAATCACCACTGCTTGAGCTTTTTTAATGATTCTTTAAGTTCCACGCCTACTATTTGATCAATGTTCCACGACTTTGTTCAGTTTCAATAAACATCATCCGGTTTTTTGATGAGTCATTATTTCATTGCTGGCAATGAAATTGGCTCATCAAAAAATTGGAGTCCTGGCTAACCATAAGGAAGGAAAAAACGGCTCAGGAAACCCCTCTTTTTAGGCTCAGACTCAACATGTTCTGGAATAGGGATACGCTTCTTCTCAACAACTTCTGGTTCTTTAGGTGGAACTACTATCACCTCTTCCTTTATTTCTACACTGGGAGCTTGAGGGAGTTCGGGTTCACTAGGTTCTTGGATCTTTGGTTTGGGTGCTTCCAGTAGGCGTTGCATCGTCTCAATTTGATTTTGATAAAAGGATTCACGTTCTTTTGCATCATCAAGCTGATTTTTCAGCATGTCTATCTGTTGCCTAAGTAGTAAAACTTCTGCCGAATTTGGACTGTCTATTTTTACAGACTCTTTTACATCTAGTTTTTTTGAAGGTTCACCAAAAACACGTATAGCCTCGGCTAGATCAATTTTATTATCAGAATTTTTACTTAAAATTCCTTTCTTTATGTTGTTGTAAATCGTTTGTCTATTGATATTGTAAAGCTTAGAAAGCTCAAGAACTGTAAGGCTTTTCATGTTGTAAATCTATGCCTAAACCTGTCAAAAGTTGTTGTCTATTAGACTGCCTAATAGACAAATGATCAAGTATAAATTTTAGGCAGCTTGATAGCCAACTTTTTGAAGATAAGGGAATAATTCTTGGAATTTTTGGGAATCTTGGAGCATTTCTGCAATGCGTATAGCAAATTGCTGGTAGCTCTCGGTGCCTTCTGAATATCGCCCCATCTCAGGTAATTCAGAAAGTTTGTTGGCAAAGAGATGGCGTTGTTTATCACTCATTTTGGAGAAGGTGTTTAACGTATCTGTTCCTTTAATTACTTTGTCTGAGCTGGTTTTCTTCTGCTTAAAGCTGAAAGAAAAACCTGAAATTGAACGCCCCTTTTTATGTTGCTCATATTTAGCTGTTATATCGGTTAATTCATTTACTTGCTTAAGGGCAAAATCTAAAACATATGTTTTAAAGTTACTCATTGTTTTGTATTGATGAGCTTCGACACCAAGTTGTTGTCTGAAGATAGATAGATCAAAAATTGGCGTTTTGCCCGCAGATCTCCATTGAATTAATAGTTCGTATAACCGAATAGCATAAGAGCTAGTTAACCTGGAAACTTGCTGCAATTCGTATTTAGTGAAGTTTTCTTCCAGTCTCGTTATGAGTGGAACAATGTCTTGTGTAAATCGTAGGAAAACGATTCCAGATTGTGGCTCATATCCAATTTTATCAACCCAACGACAGTGAAAGCTACGATCCTTACCTGTCTTAGGATTAATGTCATGGTATGTCACATACCGATCAAATAAGCTTTTAGATGCATCTCGAAGTACGGTATAGGCAGTGTGTTTCTCGACATTAAAGGTATTTATATAACTACTTGCATGTACTTCTAAAAGACTATTTTCAGTTATCCCATGCCCTGTTTCTCGAGCTTCAGCAATGGCTAATAGGATCAGTCTTTGTTCAACTGTATCTAAGGTATAGCTGGCTTGAATTAAAGCATTATCCTTTACGATTAATTCACTCATTTCTAATAATAAATTTATAATTAAACTAGGTCGTACAATAGACTATTTTAATTGAATTGTAAATCAACTTAATTTAAGGTCGATAAACCTAGCTTTAAGGTCGATAAACCTAGTTTTATAGGTCGATAAACCTAGTTTTATAGGTCGATAAACCTAGTTTTATAGGTCGATAAACCTAGTTTTATTAACTCTGAAACCATTATGAATAAAGGGTTATAGCTTACTTAAAAGCATTTAAAAGATTAAAAATAATTAAAAGCCTAAACTATGAAAAATTGCCCTTGGTTTTCGCTTCGCTCAAACTCTATTGAATCTCGCTTTCGCTCGATTCGTCGGGGCAATTTTTGGTTAATCCCGGAGTAACTTTAATAAAAAGCAAAAGCAACTCGGAATTCGCTTCGCTCATAAGCTTTTTTACTCGCTACGCTCGTTCCAGGAGCAACGATTAGTAGTTCGCACCCATACGGGATGCTCTGCAATGAAGGTGATTGTTGGATAGGCAGCTTGTAATCAGGGAAAGAGAGGGACGAATTTTCGATGTGTCGCTCGTAGACACTCGCTTTATAAATACCTTTATTTTACTCTGATTTGCGTTTTTAGCCTCTTATTCATAAAACAGAGTAGATTCCTTATCCATTATTAAAAACCCTTTAAAAACGCATTTAAATGCAATTTATGAATATCCTGGTTAATTGTAATTTGAGGCCTTCTCTATTTTCTTCTTTAAATATAAAAAGCTTGTATCCAGTTACTTAAATTTCAGGTTGCGAAATCAGAAAAACAGTCATGAAGAGGGGGCTTGGTGATGCTAAAGATTATGAATAATCTACAATCTCAGCTGATTTTCTCTGCATACATATGAAATTTATATAAATCAATTAAATAGACCTAATTATGTATGAAGTTATTGAGTTTTTTATATAACTCTTAAGCCTATAAGCTATTGATTTTTGGCATCCTGCA
>DATBUC010000202.1:0-1657 GCA_036516515.1 Erysipelothrix sp.
TATCGCTTAAACCTTAATTATCAAGCATTAGTTTTAATGCTTTTGCTGTATCTTTTACCAGTTGTTCAGGATGATAACGGTAGGGAGTAAGTTCCGCAGTTAGCGGGCCCGTATAATGAACACGCTTCAATCCGCCTATCACTTCTATCCAGTTAACATCTCCCGCTAATAATTTGGTAAATCCAGTAGCATTGCCTGCAGACAATTTATAATCTTTAACGTGCACTTTTACAATTCGTGATCCGAGAGTTTCAATCCATTGATGTGGATAGCCAAAGTGCAATATATTCCCAATGTCAAGATAGACCTTTATGAAAGGATGATTGATTTCATCGATAAAACGTTTCATTTCTAAAGGTGTTAGTAAAAAGCGGTTCCAAACATTTTCGACTCCTAAATAAATATTTGCCTTTTCCGCATAGAAACTCAATTCCTTAAGTGTTTGTTGAGCTAATCGATAAGCTTCTTCATAACAATCCTCTGTCTTTATAACACCTGGAACTATTAACACTGTATCGCCTCCAAGAATATGACAAGCATCTATCATTCTTTTGGCTACTTCTTTTCCTTGCTCTCTGACTGTTGGATTTTCATCATTTAAGCGGTATTTCCAATGTAAATCTGTACTAATACTTGAAATCGGCAAATCATACATTTCAGATATTTCTTTAATTTTAATTAATCCTTCTGAAGTTGTCAGAGTTGTTAGAAATTGACTATTTTCTGTTGCAATGCCAAAACTATTAATATCACTATCATTAAATTCTGACATATTCAACTCTATCGTATCAAAGCCAGCTTGCTTGACCATTCGGAATGTTTCTTCTAATGAAAGACCACTAGGAAGTGACCAGTTATTTATTCCTAATTGCATCGCCATGCTCCTTTATTTGAGTTTGAAAAACATATTGTGTCAATCTTATTAATATCTCATAATACTATCAATTCAAAATAGAAATCAAACAGTTATAGTTTATAAATTTAAGCTATTTTTTATAAAATGGCATCATCCTCTATTGACTACAAGTAGGACGATGCCATTTATGTTTAATACATTTGTTTAATTTTCTATAGTTTACATAAATTCTCCATAATTATTTCTATTAATGAATTGTCCATATTCTTAAATCGAATACTAACTATCCTTTCGATCCACTCAAGGCAATCCCCTCAATAAATTGTTTTTGGAAAATAAGATAAATCATTAATAGCGGAATGATTGCTAAAAATGATCCGGCCATCATCAAAGGAAAGTTAGTAGCATGCTGACCACTAAGTTGTGCTAAACCTGCTGACAATGTCATCTTATCATTTGATGTGTTAACAATTAATGGCCATAGTAACGAATTCCACCCATATAATATTGCAAATATAGAAAGAGATATCAACGCAGATTTAGAAAGTGGTAAAATTACTGTGAAAAATATTTTTATTCTCGAAGCCCCATCTAAAATCGCTGCTTCCTCCAATTCATCAGGTATTGTCATAAAAAACTGACGTAATAAGAAAGTCCCAAAAGCTGAGAATAATCCTGGTAAGAATAACGCAGGTATGCTATCTAGCAATCCTAACTTTTGAACAATCAAATATTGTGGTATCAAAAAAACTTGTCCCGGCACCATCAATACAGACAATATCAAAATAAATAAAGTATTTT
>DATBUC010000203.1:0-3299 GCA_036516515.1 Erysipelothrix sp.
TTAGGTATTTTATTTCAGATATACCAATTTTTTATCCTATTTTGACAATTTTATTTCATAAATTCCTTATTTAAAGAATTACTGATTTATATTGGCATGGCTTATATGGTATGTTGAGAATAGAAAGGAGGATTCTATGAAGAAAATTGCATTAACTTCACTCAGTTTGCTTCTACTAGGGACACTGACACCGATCAATGCAGAAAACAATCAAACAACAGTAATAAAAAATAGGAATCAGCAACTCTGTCAAAAACAAGATTGTCCTTTTGCAAATGAACCTAAAAAAACACTGCTCCAACAAGAAAAACGTCAACAAACACAAGCGCTTCATCGCGCAACTCGCAAGGAGAAAAAGATCCAACAACGCAAACAAGATGGCAAAGGTCCTCATCACAATAAAGAACATAAACAATCTCACAAGCATCAACATCGCCATCAAATTACAGAATAAAAAAAAAGAGCCGGAC
The DNA here is from genome assembly GCA_036516515.1 of Erysipelothrix sp. Classification (GTDB taxonomy): domain Bacteria; phylum Bacillota_I; class Bacilli_A; order Erysipelotrichales; family Erysipelotrichaceae; genus Erysipelothrix. The sequence continues at coordinate 471 of DATBUC010000203.1, forward strand.
CATTCAACCGAATGGTCCGGCTTTCATTATGATTGGGACATATATAAAGCATGATATAAATCTCTATAATTATCAGGGGTTAAAAAATCAGAAATAGTCAGGACTTTAGAATTACACTGACCAAAACAGATATCATGTTTTGCTGTACTGAGTACTAAATCATAGTCCTTTTCCTTATCAAATACTTCAAAATCATGGAGTTGGAAATTCTTTTCTAATCTTTTTAACAATATTTGCGCATGTTCGCAGCCTAAGTCGGAATAAACCGCAATCTTAAAACGCTTATATTCCCTAATATGTGGAAAATGAATATAAATGAGGAAGAGTAACTCTTCTTGATAGACAGAGAAAGGTAAATTCCAACGTTCTTGTAGTTCTCTGATATTTTTCTCGTACGCTAACACAAAACGAGAATTTTCTTGTGAAAATTGATAATAGAAATACTGATAGCGTTGCATTGATAAGATACTTTGCTTCTTAAATACGCTCATCTTAAAATATAACGAACGCAGGATATCCTCGCATAAACATAGTTCGCTCTGATTACGCATACCATAACGAAGAAGTCTGTTTTTAACATCATCGATCAGTGCTTCAGGTACAGGTGCACAGTAGATCGGACATTCTGTATTGCAGCTATATTTTTTAAATAAAGCATCCGCCAATAAAATCTCATCGCGTATCACTGAAGGTACTTTGAAATTTCGTTCTTTTTCAAAGTCGCTGCTGGCAATAAGTGCCGCTTTTTCTTCATAAATATAGTCGGGATAACCACTCCCTAAAACGACTAATGAGGCCAAATAAGCAAGCACCGATTCATCTTCTGCTTTTAAAGTATACACACCTTCATTTGCTTCAATTGCAACATTAATATGTTTTAACATTTCATTACATCTGCTGATTTCTTTTCTGATTTTTGACTTACTGTAGTGAAATTTATCGATAAAATCATTCATTGTTTGTTCTTTTTCAAAATAAAGGGTTGCATAAATTCTAATCGCCAAATTTTTATAAAAGATAGATTTTCTTATGGCCATTAAATCGCCGATACTTGTGTCTTCACTTGACACATTACCGTTATCTATTGCTACATGCAGTATGTGATTAAATTTAACTTTTAAATAATCTAAATCATCATAAACTGTTTTTAAGCTTGAATTATTGGCTTCCATAAATTCTTGAACTGTTACAGGTTCTGAATTTAAGATAAGCATTTCACACATTTTTAGGATTCTTTGGTCTCTATAACTTAGTACTTGTATCATACTTCGTCCTTTCGTTTCCGCACAACCATTAAGGAAAGGCGTTGCCTTTCCTTTTATGCTTAATTGATATATTGAAAATCAATTTTTTGCGATTCTAATGGTTGCTTAACTCTAATGATCAAAGTCCCCTCTCTTCTATGACGTAATTTACGTTCATAGTCTTTGTCCATCATTTTTAAATTAACTACTGAAATTGTAATTTCTTCACCAATCAGTTTTGCTTGTTCAGTCTCTTCAAGTGTGCTGATTTTCGGCCAATAATACTGCCGATAAAAATCATGAGCTACATCGAATTCTTTTTTCTTTAGACTTAATAACACAAGTAGTATTACCAGTATCACAAACAAGAAACTGACAAGTAACTTCGTCCCTATCTTATGAATTTTCCTCATTTTTCTTTCCTATAATGAAGAAGATACCACCAGCAACAAGTAAGCTCATCGCAACATAGATAAACTCATTTCCCATACCGGTGAACGGTAGGTTTGGTTTCCCAGGTAAGTTTGGACGTTTTGAGGCTGGTAAACTAACAGGTAATGATACTGAATCTGATAATTCATTAGCATACGCTGTATTGGTTAAAATATCAGCTTTCATGCGTTTTTTAGTTTTTACCGTAAAGGTAATAGAAACTGTTTCTTCTGCGCCAAGTTCATAGTTAAATCCATTAATCAGGTCTTTTAACGGACGCTCTGTATCATTTACCAACATTTTAACATTACGGACAGTTTGTAAATGGTCACGAATATCAGCAAGGTCATCTTTTATGAAAGCATTGCCGGAAACAGGACCCTGGTTTGTAACCTGAATGACATAGGTCAAGTTTTCGTTTTCTTCAGCCATTCCATTTTGATTTTCATCATAAACTGATTTCACAATCGATAACTGTGGTTTACCCGTTGGTATTTTGGCCGTCTTTTCATCTTCATTGACATAAACCGTATTCACAAGTTCCTTAACAAGATCGCTATCAAAGTCTTCTTTAACTTTTACTGCAAAATGTATATAAATTTTCTCGCCTGCAGCGAAGTCTTTGGAAATACCCTCCTGCAGATCTTTCACAGTGTATTGCTCATCATTGAGCCAAACTGCTTCAGCCTGAGGATCTACTATGTATGGACTTAATGCTTCTAACTTGTCTTGAATCATCACATCTTTAATGGCAACTGCCCCGCTGTTTTCCACAGTAATGACATAAGATAACAGCTCGCCTGCTTCAGCATAACCATTACCATTTTCATCGCTGACTTCTTTTGTGACGACAAGCTCTGGTTTTCCTGTTGGAATTTCAACACCTGGTGTGTCTTCACCCACAACCGCAAAGTTACTTAAAGTCTTGTGAGCATTCGCATCAAAGTCTTCTCGAACTGTAACGGTAAAGCTCAAGGTGACTGTTTCCTGAGCATCAAGATCAATATAAATTCCTTCTTGTAATGCCGTCAGGGCAATGACTTGATCACCATAGGAAACTTCAACATCATCAACAGGGTCAATATGATCAATGATATCAGCGAGATCATCTTTAACAAGCAGATCTTTCTTCGCTACTTTACCACTATTTTTA
>DATBUC010000204.1:0-2725 GCA_036516515.1 Erysipelothrix sp.
TAAAAAAGTACCGAAATTCCATCTAGAAATTGATCACATCTCTTATATGGACGGTTTAAAAGTTTACTTTAAAGATGGTGCTTGGATTTCTGCTCGTTTCTCTGGAACAGAACCTTTAATTAGAGTATTTGCTGAAGCGAATACTGATGCCGATTTACATAGATTAACCCAAGATTTTGAAAAACAATTATCACTATAAAATCAAATTATCAGTTTCTTTGTGATTTCCTCTAAGTGATTCACAAGGCAAAACGGAGGATTTCATTTGAAAGCCTCTTTTTTTCTATAATATTATGTAATTTGTTATAATCGATACCCTTTTCACATATAACACAAAACAATTTAATAAATTTTAGGTACTTCCTTTGTCTATCAAAATAACCTTTGATATATTCATTTTAAAGGAGGGTTTTATGAAAACATTAATTGTATATGCACATCCATGGGAAGGTAGTTTTAACCACCATGTCTTAGAAGTAAGTAAAGCACATTTCGAAGAAAAAGGAGACACTGTAGATGTTATCGATCTTCACAAAGATAAATTCGATCCCGTCTACCACCCAGAAGATCTTAAATTATTCGCCAGTGGTGAATATCATGATCCACTCGCCAAAAACTATTCAGACCGTCTAAAAAACGCAGATAACGTAGTCTTTATTTTCCCAATTTGGTGGTATGGTGTACCAGCAATATTAAAAGGATTCTTTGATAAAGTATTCCTAAATGGCCACACCTACCAACAAAATGATAAAGGTGAAATGATTGGCATATTAGATACTAAAAAAGCCATTGCTCTAACAACAGCTCACATCGACAAAGATTCCTTAAGTCAATTCTTAGGAAACCCAGTCGAAACTCTTTATCTAGATGGTATTATGAAACTATGTGGAGCTAAAGAAACAGAATGGATTCACTGTGGTAATGTCCACCTCGAAGAACCAAGAGAAGCATTTATAAAAGAAATTAAAGATACTTTATAAAAAAACATCTACTTACATAATGAACTGACCCAAATATCTTGGACGGTTAAATTAAGCGCATAAACTAAAGGATTGATTTCTGTGTTGTACAGGAGTTAATCCTTTTAGTTTGATCTTAATTCTTCTGTTAAATCTTTAATACTTTTATATTTATTCTCTAGTCCATAATACATTTCCGATTTCATGATTCCAAAGAAACTTTCCATTAATCCATTATCAATACTGTTTCCTTTTCGAGACATACTTTGAGTGATGCCTTTTTCTTTGAGTTTCTCTACAAAATAATCGTGTTGATATTGCCAGCCTTGGTCCGAGTGGATTATTAAGTTATCAACACTGTAGTTTTCTTCGAATGCTTTTTCAAGCATATCTTTAATTTGATCTAAGTTTGGGCTTGTCGAAACATTATATGAAACAATATATCTTCCACATGCATCCATAATTGGTGAGAGATAAAGTTTCTTTTCACCCACTCTAAACTCAGTTACATCTGTAAACCATTTCGTATTTGGTATTGATGCTTCAAAGTCTCTCTTAATATGATTATCTGCTACTACACCCACATTCCCTTTGTATGAAGAGTACTTGCGTTTCTTTCGTATCGTCGAGTGTAAGCCCATCTTATTCATTAGGCGTGAAACTTTTTTATGATTGACGAGGTGTCCTCTATTTTTAAGTTCCAATGTCATTCTTCGATACCCATACAAGCACTTATTCTCATAGTAGATTTCTATAATTAGATTCATCAGGGAGTCGTTCTTAAAGTCTGTATCTATTTTGGAAACATAAAAATAATATGTAGATCTTGATAAGCCTGAGATATCAAGCAAAAGTTGTAAGGGATACTTCGGTCGTAGTGAGGAGACTGCTTTTACTTTTTCTTCTTTTCGCGCTCCACCCTTTGTTTCACTACGGCATTCAATTTTTTTAAGTATTCATTCTCTGCTTCTAGGTATTGAAGTCTTTTCTTAAGTTCTGTGTATTCTTCTTCTGAACTTAAATCCTTTTTAAGTTTTGATTTAGATTTCGTCATAGATCGTCTTCCTCGTTTCTTCTCTATGACATTATAACCGTTTTTCTTATAATCGTGTATCCAATTAGAAAGCATTCCAGTAGAACTTAGTCCAATCTCTACTGCGACTGACGATATTGATTCATGTTCAATTAATACTCGATTGATTATTTCAAGTTTATAGTCTGACGAGTAATAACGATTTTGATTATTTCTTAAAATCTCTGAACCATGAGCATCTATCAACCTAACTAAGTGCTTAATACCACTCTTATTAATACCAAATTTACTCGACAACGACGATACTGACACTCCTGATTTTCTCAAGGTATATATTTCTATTTTATCTTCTCTAGTTAACTTTGACATATAAAAACCGAACCTCCTCATCTTTGTTCAAGATTTGGGGTTCGGTTCAATTCAGGGGTTCACATCAGAAAGTGATTTTTTAAAAAAATATGCCAAAAACCATTTTAATCAAAGAAATTATGCCTCACAAACAATACAGAGTTTATCTTTACTGAATTGTTGCGCAGCATTTGTACTATGTTGGTAATAAAGTGATTTGACACCATGTTCCCAAGCAAAGAGATAAAGCTGATTAATTTCTTTAGCAGAAACCTCTGGATTGACCATAATATTTAAAGATTGACTTTGATCTAGGAATTGTTGACGAATTGCAGCTTGGTCTAAAACTACATATTGATCAATTTCACTAAATGTTTTAAAGACT
>DATBUC010000205.1:0-1720 GCA_036516515.1 Erysipelothrix sp.
TACTCCGCAAATTGTGCATCATCACTAATCTTTTTATGCCGCGCAAACCCTTTTAAAACATAAACTGTCGCGATTCCTTGATTCAGATTAAACTTAAGAAAAATAATAATTAATAAACGTTCTAAAAAACCAATGAAGGCACCCGCACCTTGAACACCAACCTCATTATTATTATCAGGCATATAACGCGCACTCGCAATCGTGATGAAAACATTACTTGGTTTTCCAATCAACAAAACTAAAAATAAAAAATTGATTGTCTTTTGCATAGAAGAGGTAAATAAAAGAGTTTGACTTAAGCTATTAGAAAAAAAGCTTTGATATAAAAACACGATAGAAGCAATATGCAAAAATTGATCTACGAGAAAAGTTAATAATACGGGGCTATTAATAAAACCTGGTGAATCAAAACAAAGACGATCTTGACTGGCAATATTTTTAAAACCGGAAAATTTCGATTGGTTTAAATAGCGGTTTAAAGCATCTTCTCTTAGATAAATGTTTTCTGTTTTTCTTTTGTCATTAAAAATAAGTTTAAATTTTAAATAATCGACCAAAGCATGAATCCCAGTCACCACAATCACAAATAAAAATTCTTTCAACGCCAAGTCAACAAAATGTTGGCTAAACCAAGCGGGACTGTTTATCAATATGAAAATATACTTAATTAAAAACACAAAAAAGAAACACACGCTATAAATAATCGAATGTATCAAAACTCCATATACAGAAATATCTTTATAATCAGAAAGTGCTTGCGATTGAAAATAGTAATCGCCCAACATATGTGCAATAAAATAAATAATCACTTCAGTAGCTCCTTTCCAATATGTAATGCGAGTTGCACGCGACTTTCCGTATACTGCCTAATCCGTGTAGACGCAACACGGTTTGATACTTGAGCCGCAGAGAAGTTCAATTTTTGTGCTAAATCTTTAGAGACAAACTCATCATACTCATATAAATCAATGATTGCAAAAGCAAACTCCCTTTGAGTTTGTGTCCAATTATTACGTATTGCATCTTGAAGTTTTATAATACTGTTATAAAAAGTAATCGCAGCATTATGGTCTTTATCACCCCTGTATGCCAAACAACAAGAGGTATTCCCATTGTCATTTTCCTTATAAACAAATTCAATCGCACTGCGTGCAGCCCAATAGGCCGGTCCATCTGCGCCAATACTCATATCTGAGTTAATATCAGTTATAATCGTCCCGATGCCCAGCCCAAATCTAAAAGCAATCCCTTCTTGGAGGTATTTTAAAGTTAGAAGATCAATGATTAATAAAGCCGTCTTAAGATCGCGACATAAACATTGAAACTCATCACCCAAGGTAAGCGTCAAGTTTGATACTAATGTTTCATCAAATCGATGGTTTAACTGATTTAATGTTTGCTTTAAGTTTTCTTGAAAAACTAAGCGATCCTTAATACTTTTAGAATCAATAATATCTCCGATTAAGGCAACATCGTTTCTTGTTTCTTTCTCATATTGTTTCATACTATCACCTGCTTCCATAATACATGTTATTTCATGTAAAATCAAGTTTACACGCTTTATCATGTAATGTTTAGAGCGCATAAAAAAAGGATAATCCGACAAGGGATTATCCAAATTACCTGGCAATGAGCTATCTTCACTATGGCTAGCATAGCTATTGTCGCCGCTAAAGTGCTTAACTGCTGTGTTCGGGATGGGAACAGGTGTGACCACTTC
>DATBUC010000206.1:0-5861 GCA_036516515.1 Erysipelothrix sp.
AAGTCGTTGATTTTGATGCTGAAGTAGGTAAGGAAGCATTACAGTCACTACTTGATACTGATGAAGGATCCCGTCATATTGGCGAGATTGCACTGATTTCATATGACTCACCGATATCAAACTTAGATTTATTGTTCTATAACACGTTATTTGATGAAAATGCTTCATGCCATATGGCTTTAGGGCGTGCTTATCCTATGAATGTTAAAAATGGAACAAATATGAGTGAAAAAGAACTTGAACAAGCTGGTGCTAATGATTCAATTAATCATGTTGACTTTATGTTTGGTACGGCTGATATGCAAATTTTTGGTGAAACTTATGATGGTGAACGCATCCAAATCTTTAAGGATGGAAATTTCATCATTTAACTTGAAATATTGCATGAATTGTTGTTAAATAGAGATAGAAAATAAAAAGACGATGATAAAGGACACGATTTTAAATCTGCTTGAACAGGAAGGGTAGCGGTTGCTGAAAGCTACTTGTAAAGCACTTAAAATTACTACCTTTTAGTCTGAGTCAAATGACTTCGCCACCTGCGTTAACGGTTTAAGTGTAGCAAGTATATTTTTGCTGAACAAAGGTGGTACCGCGTTAACTCGTCCTTTAGATGAGTTAACGCTTTTTATTTAGAAAGGAAGATTGTAATGATTAATATTAAAGAAGATGAACGTTTAAATGTTTTAAATCACTCGACAGCGCACTTAATGGCACATGCGATTAAACGTCTTTATCCAGAGGCGAAATTTTGGGTTGGTCCGGTAATCGAAAGTGGTTTCTATTATGATATAGATTTAGGAGATCATGTCATCAAAGAAGAAGACTTAAGTAAGATCGAGTCAATGATGCGAAAAATTTCTAAAGAAAACAAACGCATTAGTCGTCTTGAATTGAGTAAAGCAGAAGCGTTAGACATGTTTAAAGAGGATCCTTATAAATTAGACATTATTAATAATTTGCCAGAGGATGAAGTCATTTCCGCTTATCAACAAGCTGAGTTTGTTGATTTATGTCGCGGACCACACGTTGAAACAACCCGCGAAATGAAAAACTTTAAATTACTCAAAGTATCAGGTGCTTATTGGAAAGGCGATGCAAACAATAAAATGTTGCAACGTGTTTACGGTATCAGCTTTGATACAAAAGAAGATTTAGAAGCCTACTTAAATTGGTTAGAAGAAGCCAAAAAACGCGATCACAAAAAATTAGGTCGTGAACTTGATCTATTTATGATGAGTGAATATGGCCCAGGATTTCCTTTCTGGTTACCAAATGGTATGAAGTTACGTCATGCTTTAGATGAATACTATCATGAGGCTCATATTAAACGCGGATATGATTTTATCGAAACACCAACCATGCTCAGCAAAGAACTCTGGGAAACATCAGGTCACTGGGGTAATTATCAGGACAATATGTATATTTCCACGATTGATGATCGTGAATTCGCGATTAAACCAATGAACTGTCCTGGCGGTATTTTAGTCTATAAAAATGGCTTGCATTCCTACCGTGATTTACCCTTAAGAATTGCGGAAATGGGTCATGTCCATCGTCATGAAGCCAGTGGAGCATTAAATGGTCTTTTCAGAGTACGTTCTTTTACGCAAGATGATGCACACTTATTTATGACAGAAGATCAATTGTTAGATGAATTAATTGATATGATGGATTTTATCGATGAAGTCTACTCAATTTTCGGTTTAACTTACAACATGAAACTTTCAACAAGACCAGAAAAAGATTATATTGGTGATATTGCTGTTTGGGATCGTTCAGAAAAAGCCTTGGAAGAAGCATGTGTTAAATCAGGTCGTGAGTTTACGATTAATGAAGGTGATGGGGCATTTTATGGGCCAAAACTAGACTTTATTGTCAGAGACTCACTTAATCGTGATTGGCAATGTGGTACCATTCAATTAGATATGAACTTACCAGAACGTTTTGACATCAGTTATATTGATGAAAATGGTGATCGTAAACGCCCGATTATGTTACATAGAGCCATCTTTGGTTCCATTGAACGTTTTATTGGGATTTTAATTGAACACTTTGGTGGCGCCTTCCCTGTTTGGATGGCACCAAAACAAGTAGAAATTATTCCAGTTAATACAGAGTTCCACCTTGATTATGCTTATGAAGTAAAAGCGCGCTTAGAAGCGGAAGGTATTCGGGTCAGTGTTGACGCACGAAATGAAAAGCTGGGTTATCGCTTACGTGAAGCACAAAAAGCAAAAACACCAATGCAATTAATTATCGGAGATAAAGAAATTGAAGCCAATACCGTTAACTTAAGACGATATGGTGAAAGAGCACAAAATCCTTTTGCTTTGGAAGATTTTATTGCCTTAATTAAACAAGAAATTGCCGATAAAACAATTCATCATCTTTAAAAGCCGACTTTCGGCTTTTTTTCTTGAATTTAAATTTATAAATAATTGTATTTTTTTAGTATGTCATGTCACTTTAAATTGCAATATATCAATGTTTTAGGTATGATGTAAGTACAAGGAAACTTGTTTGGAGGTAGAGAATGAAAAAAATTATTACAACATTACTTGTTGTATTGGTTGGGTTTTCATTGACAGCTTGTACAGCAGGCGATAAGGGAGCAGAGATTGCTCTAATTACCGACGTAGGAACAATTGATGATGGTTCATTTAATCAAGGTTCTTTCGAAGGTGTAAAACAATACGGAGACGAGCATGATGTAACGTATGACTATTATCGTCCAGCAATTGAAGACGATGAAGCATATTACGATGAGATTTCAAAAGCAATCAAAGATGGTGGGGCGAAAGTAGTTGTAACACCTGGATTCCTTTTTGAAAAAGCCGTCTATCGCGCACAAAATGATTTTCCAGATGTTCACTTTGTATTCTTAGATGGGGCACCAAAAGATAATGATGGCAATGAAGCAATTGGTGACAACACTTATTCAGTACTATACGAAGAACATCAAGCAGGTTTCTTAGCTGGGTATGCAGCAGTGCATGAAGGCTTTGAAAAACTTGGCTTTATTGGTGGTATGAAGGTACCAGCCGTTGAACGTTTTGGTATTGGTTTTGTTAAGGGAGCCGATGTTGCTGCCAAAGAATTGAACAAGAAAATTGAAATGCACTTCAACTATGCCGATGCTTTTGTACCTACACCAGAAGTTCAAGCACTTGCAGCGGGATGGTATGCATCAGGAACTGAAGTTATTTTCTCAGCAGCAGGTGGCGCAAACAACTCAGTCTTTGCGGCAGCTGAAGCAGCAGAAGCAAAAACAATTGGTGTAGACGTTGATCAATATGATGTTAGTGAAACAGTTGTTACTTCAGCAATGAAAGAATTACAACTTTCAGTTTATGAAGCACTTACATTACATTTTGATGATAAATTCCCAGGCGGAACACAATATACATATAGTGTTAAAGATAACGGTGTTGGGCTATCTCATAAATTTGATCGCTTCGAAAACTTTACTGAAGAACAATACAAAGCAATCTACAAACGTCTTGTAGAGAATGAGTCAGGCTTACTTGAAAGTATTCCAAGAACTCATGAAGCTGACTTTAGTGATCATACATTCGAAAATATCGAATTAATCCTAAATTAATAGGAAGAAGCCCTCTTTATTGAGGGCTTTTTTATTCAAGTAAAGGAGAGAAGACATGAATAATAAAGTGGAAATGATTAATATTACCAAAACATTTCCAGGGATTATCGCTAACGATAATATAAGTTTATCGTTAAGAAAAGGCGAGATTCTCGCATTATTAGGGGAAAATGGAGCAGGTAAATCAACCTTAATGTCAGTCTTATTTGGGATGTATCAACCTGATGAAGGGGAAATCAAATTAAATGGTAAGCCTGTTAAGATTGAATCCCCAAGACAAGCGACAGAACATCGTGTAGGAATGGTACACCAACACTTTAAATTAGTTCATAATTTTACCGTGACCCAAAATATTGTTTTAGGTGTAGAAACCGTCGAAAAAGGTGAAATCAAGTTAGAACAAGCCCGCCAAGATATCTTAGACTTAAGTCAGCGTTACGGCTTAAATGTTGATCCTGACGCTAAAATTGAAGATATTTCAGTTGGGATGCAACAACGCGTTGAAATTTTAAAATTACTCTATCGCGATAATGAAGTTTTAATTTTTGATGAACCAACCGCTGTTTTGACGCCTCAAGAAATTGATGAGTTATTAGAAATCATGCTACAACTCAAAAAAGAAGGTAAATCGATTATCTTTATCACGCATAAACTCAATGAGATTAAAAAAATTGCGGATCGGGTGACCGTTTTACGAAAAGGGAAATTAATTGGCACACAAAATGTAGCAGATGTTACGATTGAAGATATGTCAGAGATGATGGTGGGACGCAAAATCGATTTAAGTGTTGATTTAAAACCTATGCCCAAAGGTGATATCGTCTTAGAGGTCGAGAATTTATCTGTAGCTTCAGCCCATGATCATGATGATGCTGTAAAAAATGTCAGTTTTAAAATGCATGAAGGCGAAATTGTCAGTATTGCAGGGATTGAGGGCAATGGTCAACGTGAACTTGTCTTTGCGATTGCTGGAATGCTTGAAGCGAAATCAGGTAAAATAGTAATAAAAGGCGAAGATGTCACAGATAAGTCGATTCGCTATCGTAACTTACATGGTATTTCTCATATCCCTGAAGATCGTCATCGCGATGGTTTAGTTTTACAATACAGCTTAGAAAACAATCTTGTATTGAAGAAATACTTTACAGACACGTTTCAAAACAAAGGATTTCTAAAATTTGATAAAATTGAAGAATATGCAAAACAACTGATTGAAAAGTATGACATTCGTAGTTCCAAAGGTGGGGCTACAAAAGTTGGCAGTATGTCAGGGGGAAACCAACAAAAAGCAATCTTGGCCCGTGAAATTGATTTAGGACAGCCGTTGTTGTTGGCTGTACAACCAACCCGAGGGCTTGATGTGGGGGCAATCGCTACCATTCATAATCAATTGGTTGCCCAACGTGATGCAGGCAAATCAATTCTTTTGGTTTCTTATGAATTAGCGGAAGTTATGAATATCAGTGATCGTATTCTTGTCATTCATGATGGCGAATTTGTTGGAGAATTTAAACCTGAAGAAATCACACAACAAGAACTTGGTCTTTATATGGCTGGTGCGAAAAGGGGTGCACTTCGTGAATAAATTAGCTGAAAAACTAAAACAAGAATCGATGCAGAATTTTGTTGCATCATTGCTTGCCATTGTGATTGGGTTACTATTTGGATTGTTAGTCTTATTATTAACCAAACCGATGTTTGCGATTCCGGCTTTTTTAACGGTTCTTAAAGGAGGCCTTTTACATGGCACACAGGGAATCGGTAATGTGTTGTTTCGGGCAACACCGATTATTCTAACAGGATTATCTGTTGGTTTTGCTTTTAAAACAGGACTATTTAATATCGGGGTAACGGGTCAATTTACAATCGGTGCCTTTACCGCAATTTTTGTGGGCGTCCGCTTTTCTAACTTAGGTTCCTGGGGTTGGGTTGTGGGTTTATTAGCCGCAACATTTACGGGAATGCTTTGGGGACTTTTTGTTGGCGTTTTAAAAGCGAAAAGAAATGTTAATGAAGTTATTGCATCAATTATGATGAATTATATTGCCATGTTTTTAGTGAACTATTTAATTCGTAAATTTACTTTTGATGATGTTCATAGTCGGACATTACCGCCAAAATACGCCTATTTACCGATTGCAGGATTGGATAAACTCTTTCCCAGATCCTCACTTAATATTGGTATCGTAATTGCGATTTTAGTGGCAATACTGATCTATGTTATTTTAGAAAAAACGACCTTTGGCTTTGAATTGAA
>DATBUC010000207.1:0-6866 GCA_036516515.1 Erysipelothrix sp.
CTTCACCTTCAACGCCCATACCATTTTCAGAAAGGAACCAAGGGATATTGTTGTAGTCATTCTTAAGGGTCATGGCAATATCGTAAACACCTTTTTCATAGATTTCCCATCCACGGTGTGGATTGACTTTTTTATCAGGCCAGTTGTAGCCCCGGACTAAATCACCCCGACTTTGAATTGGGCGTTTGCCGTCTGGCTGGTGTTGTACACGCAGTGGTTGATAGTAATTAACCCCTAAGAAGTCGATACCGTAAGCTAAATAAGTTTCATCGTTTTCTTTTTTAACGGGCATTAAATCATTTTCTTTTAATATTTTTGTGAGTAGGGGATTGAAGTGACCCAAAGCAATTGGATCAAGTAAACTTTTAATATAGATTGCTTCTCCAATTTCCTGAGCTTCGAGGTTTTCTTTACTGTCATCTTTTGGATAGATTGGTGACAGGTTGAGGATTGTACCAATTTCTCCGTCGTATTTTCCTTCTCTAAAAGCTTTTACAGCGGCGAAATGGGCTAATAACGTATGATAGCCTACTTGGACAGCCCGTTTGAGATCATTAACCATTGGCCAGTGGGCATCGCCAAGATAACCACAGTCAATATGGACCATCGGTTCATTAAATGTTGTCCATTTGCTTACGATATCGCCAAACGCTTTGAAGGCTTCATTAGCATAATAAGCAAAATGTTCAATCGCTTCATAATTTTCCCATCCGCCTTTTTCCATAAGCCACCAAGGCATATCAAAGTGGAATAAGTTAACAATCGGTTCAACACCATGTTCTTTTAGAGTTGAGAAGTAGTCGCGATAGTAAGACACAGCTTCTTGATTCAAAGTTTTACCGTCGGGTAAAAGTCGGGTCCAAGCAATGGAGGTACGGTATGAGTTAAGATTCATATCTTGCATCCGTTTAATGTCTTCCTTATATAAGTGATATACATTAGAGGTATCTTTTGGTCCGATTTTATTATGGAAATTATCTGGGTCTTTTTCATACCAAATATCCCAGGTAGAAGGTGACTTACCACCTTCATTTGCCGCGCCTTCAGTTTGAGGTGCCGAGGCAGCCGCGCCCCACATAAAATGTTTTGGAAATTCACTTGTACTCATAAATATCTACTCCTTTTTTTGATTCATAGTTCTATATTGTCCTGGTGTGACGCCTACAATCGTTCTAAACTTGCGTGTGAAGTTTGAGACATCATAATAACCAGCATCATAAATAATATTCTTAATCATATCGTCTGTTTCAACAAGTTGCTTTTTAATGTACTCTAAACGTAGTTCCTGAACATGTTTAGAAAAAGTTTGTCCTGTTTCATCTTTGATTAATTTACTGAGATATGAAACGGAGAAATCAAATTCTAGTGCCAAATCTTCTAATGAGAAGTCATGGGAACGGAAGTTCTCTTTAATGTAGTTTAGAATATTTTTTTGCATTTTTATGACTTCAATATCTTCATTTGACTTCACTTTTTGACAAATCTCATTGGCAAGCTTTTTCATTGCTTCGATAATATCAAGTAGATTGTCAGCTTCAACAATTTGCTCAATATAACGATGATTAATACAAATATTTTCATCATTCGCCGTTTCCAATAAGGTATTGAGAATTCTAAAGTAAAATGGTTTTAAAAGATAGGGTGGCAGCGCTTGGGCATCTTCGCTTGTCAATAAGCTTTCAATCAGTTCAGCGCTGACAGAATCATTCCCGTCGGTAAGTGCGCTTTGTAATTGCATCAATAGGCTGGAATCAATGTTATAAAGGTCATTGCCGTGATTTTCAAAGGGTAAGTCCTTATATAAATAAATATTGCGTTTATCATAACGATAAGCATAATAATCGCGACATGCAATTGCCTCAATATATGATTTACTAATTTGTGACCAACCATCATATATCGTGCCAAAGTAGTATGTATTAGGATATTGGACGAACTCATCAATTTGTTTAATTATTTCATAAGTTTCATTTTCAATGTCACATTCATTCATTTTCGCATCTGTAAATTGTAAGATAATTGCAATGAATTCTTTCTTAAAAGGTAACTCTACTGCTTCAATGTAGACATTTTTGTTTTCAATTGGGAAAGAGTCAATCAGGATCGATTTAACTTTAATATTTAAATTAGGATCTTTGTCACTAATTTCAATCAAGCCAACAGAGAAATAGCCATTCATATCGGTGAGAATATTTTTAGCTAAATAATCATCAATCGTCGCATTATCAAGTTTACCTTCTAAGAGCTGTCTTAGTAAGTATGATTTTAATTGAAGTTGTTGTTCTTGAATCGTTTTATTATATGCGTGATTGGTTTTAATTAAATGAGATGCTTGATGATTCAGTGTTTCTAAGATGTTTTCAGCTGACTCCTCAGAATCACCTTCTTCTTTCTTGGCGATTTTGTCAAACAACGTATTGAGATGTTGGATTGGCTTATATTGGTTATAGCTTAGAAACATACTTAAGGCCAAGCCAATGACAAATAAGACAATCATTGTCACAAAGAAAATAACTTGTACTTTAAAAAAGGGCGAATAGAGCGCTTGATGATCCACAACAGTAATTAAACTTAAATCAGCATGCACTAAATCTTGTTTAGAAATGACATATTTCTTATCTTTAATATGCTTGTTTTTATTGCTGTATTTAAAAATATTCGCCAAGTCTTTTTCTTCAAACTTATCACTTGTACTGGCAATAAATTCACCTTCTTGGGTGTATAGAAAGACATCGCCAGCAGAGTCCTGATTGAGATCAGATAAGACATCGATAATTTTGTTGCTTTCCATAAAAAAGACAACGGTCGCACTATGAGCTGTTTCGATATTCGAGATGGGAATAAACATCGTCAGTAAGGTATTGCTTTTTGGATAGAGAAAGCGATCAATATTGGTATTTGATGTCGGTCTAATTAGTTTTTCTTTAAACTCAGTCTTATCCATATCGACCATATCAAACTTATAGTCGATGATTGTATTAATATCGTAGTTACCATTTTGTGAATGAAATTGTTTGGAGTGCGGATAATAAATAAACAGTTCTTTAAGAAATTTAGTATTCAAGGTATATTTATTAAGCTCTAATTTCGCATCCAAATTATAATAGGGATGATTGAGAAAAAAAGAACTGAGTTTCTGATTAACACGAATACTGCTGGCAATATTCTTATAAGATTCAAATTCGTCGTCGAGGTAACTTGAAAGTTGTGTGAGATGATTTAAATTAGAATCTTCAATGCGTTTATTATAAGTTCCTGCAGAAAATTGATATAAAGAAATCGATAAGATAAAAAAGGGGATTAAGAAAATAAGCAGATACGTAAAGAAATATTTCTTAAGCACCTTTTCTTTATAAACACTGAAGAACTCTCTCAATCAGAATCACCTGACATCATCGCTTGGTGCGCTTCTATTTTCTTCATACTGATCAAACTAAACCATGCAATTGGAATAGACAAGAGCGGTATAAAAGCAATCAATGACAATGCAGGAATAAAGACAATTAACCAAGTAACCAGCCATAGTCCTAAGGCAATCGCAATCACATCAAAAATATTGGTGATTAATAATAAGAAAGCTTGTTTTATATGTTTTAATGTCGGCATTTCATAGCGAATGTAACTTGGAAAGACATAAATAAAGGTACCGAAGGCAATAATTAAAATAAAGATTAAGAAATAATGAATCACAACACTTTGTATAAAATGTTGGGAGATACGTAAATCTACATATAAGATGCCCACAATGACTAACATAACATAGCCAAGGATATTCGTATCTTTAAAATAAGCTTTCCATTTTTCATTAAGAACATCATATTTAAGTGCAAAGGGCTTTTTATCAAAATATTGTAAAGAATAATCTAAGACAACTGTCGTAGCTGGGAAAAGTCCTAAAATAACGCCACCTTTCAAAGTAAATAATAACCAGTATAATTGTAATTTAATTAAATCGAGTAATACTTGACCGATCTTGTAGGTCACCTTCATAATTCCGTTCATCAAAATCCTCCTTAAAGTAGCTGTGTTTTATTGACCAATGCTTCAACGATAAGCCATTGACCGTCAAATTTTTCTAAAGTAATGACGTTTGAAGATTGATGATCTTGAAATTCTTCCTCATTTTGATTGCGTGCTGTTTTGACAACTTCAACCACAACCCGTTCATCAGTTTGTTTTTGTACGTGTAAAGCATTAATTTCATGTTTAATATCATAAGTTTTAAAGAATTCTTCTAATTCTGTTTTCGTCACTTCGCGACTTTCTTCATTAAGGGTGCTTAAATAAAGCTCAATATCTTTTTGATTCACCGCTTCATTGTTAAGGAAAATAACATCAAGTGGTGCTTTGATGGCCGCTTCATCGACGATCTTTCCGCTTATTTTGTAATTGTTATATTCAATTTCTTCGTTTTGGGCCCAATCAATGACAAGCGGTAATAATAGTAAGATGATAAAGGGAATGGCCCATTTTAATTTTTTCATATACGACTCCTTTAGACATTAGATAATTTACTGGTCGAAACAATATGTTGATATAAGTTTCGTCCCAAATTTCCTTGGTCAAGCGCAGTTTGTGGGGTATTTATTAGTCTTTCTTCTTCTAACTCAGCAATCGGCTCTAAAGTTAAAAGCCACAATTGGATGCGCTGATAACTAGATTTTAATCGGGCAATCAGACCACCATAACGAATATCTAAAACTTCCCAACCAAAAGGTTTATTCGCTTTAAACCATGCTTTTTGATGGTAAAGCCTGAGTGTTTCAGTTGCTTGGATTAAGTCTTGTATTAATCGACTTAATTGCACCATTTTGCTGAAATCTTTTTGTTGATAAGCGCTATAAAGTTCTTTACCAAGATCAGCTTTAGAAGAAAGTACTTTAGCCAATTGGCGATAAAACTGCAGGCTATCATAGAAGAGATGATTTGCATCTAATTTTACTTTCGCTAAGTCTTGATAGAGAGACAAATAATGTTGGTTGAGTTGAATCCTTTGAATATTCCCGTCATAAAGGCCCAATAAAGGATCTTGCCAAAGACTAAATTTAGCAGGGTGTGTCGCAAATTTATTATTCACTTCAACCGTTGGTACTGTATCAAATCGATTGAGTTGGTAAAGGGTGTCAAATTCTATCTTAAAAATTTGTTGAAATTCTTCTTTCATCCTTTGTTGATCTAAAGTGTCAGTACGATGATGTGCTGCAAAGTAGGCTAAACCAGGATAGGCAGTTTCTAAGATAGTTTCTGCTCCATCATCTAGCCAAAGCGTACAAAAGACTTCTTTAACGCCACACTTTTTACAAGCATTTAAAGCTGCGTCTGTGGTGATAAAGGATTTACTGTAATTAGGTACCATCCCATTGAAGGTCCATGTCGCACCAGCAAAAATCACTGGTTTTTGTAAATCAAAATGACGCGCGATTAAAGTTTCATAATCTGATTGCTCATCATGATAGTAATCCCAGTAGACCATTTCAACCTCAGGTATCTGGGTAATCATGTCTTGCGGTATTTGCGTGTCTAAATCATAGTAATCACCTGTTTTAGATCCCAGGCGAAAGAACATATCACTCCACATCATTGGTTTGAGCTCGTATTTGTCCAATAAGCTCATTACCTTTTGCAAATGATAATTCATGATTGTAAAGCGATCTTGATAACCATTGCGGTTAAGATATTGTCCTAAACCCAGCATATTGGCTTCATCCATGCCAATATGGATTCTTTTACTGGTGAAATTTTCAGCGATTGTAGCGATTAACTTTTCTAGAAAGACATAAGTCTCATCATGACCAACCAGTAAAATATCTTCAGTATCGCGTAAATTACGCATCGTAAACCATTTTAAAGCATTCTCTAAATGGGCTAAGGTTTGAATACAAGGGATGAGTTCAATACCAAATATTTGCGCATAAGCATCAAGTTCTTTAATTTCCGCTTGAGTATACCGTCCTCTAAAGTGCCCAAAGTAGGGGAGCGATGTCACTTCATAAGTATCTTCAGTGTATAGCATTAACTGGGTATAGCCTAAAAGTGCTAAGTGCTCAATCCACTCCTTAAGTTTCGCTACAGTGGGTACTGCATTGCGCGAGCAGTCGATCATAACACCCAATTCCTCAAATTGTGGGGTTTCTGTGACACAAAATACTTGTGTTTTTTTGGCCATATTAACCCACGATGATAAAGCTGATGCTACTTGATTTGTTTTGGAAACTGTAATTTTTCCCTTTTCTTTATTTTTTTCTAAAATAATTTGATTATGATTGTTTTTGATAATTTCTAATTCAAATCCATTTTGATCACTTTGATAAAAACCATAGCGATTAAGTATTTTAATAATGGGTTCGAAGTCTTTTTCATTTGTTGAAAAAGTAATAGATAACATAGTCCCACCTCCTACCTATTATATTGTATCGTAGTAAGCGGTTTCAACAATGTGGCGAAGATACACACTAAAGATAAAATACACATCGAAGCGCTTACTTACCATTCACCCTCTAAGTGGGTGGTAGAAGCGATTATATCATAAGATTTCCAGACTGTCATTTTGGGTATAGACAAAGAAAGTTAAGAATAACAATCTTATCAAAAAAGAGGCAGAAGAAAAGTTCTACTAATGTATGTGCTTTCATTGTTTATGAATACAAACACTTGTAAATAATGCGGTTGCAACAACATTGACCTATCAAATAGCCACTGTTTAAGCCTTGATATGATATTTTACACATTCCCAAGATTTAACACATTGCACAATGATAGCGTTACCATTATGATGTTGTTGTTAGCGAAATGAGTTGTTCAATCAAAAAATATTAGATTTTGTTTGAATCGATTTCTAGGGAAATGGGGGATCTTATGAAATAAAT
>DATBUC010000208.1:0-2959 GCA_036516515.1 Erysipelothrix sp.
TGGAAGTAACCAAATCATAGAAAATAATTGGCGTAATTAAAGGTAACGTAATGGACTGAAAGCGTCGTAAAGCCCCTGCGCCATCTAAAGCAGCTGACTCATAAAGAGTCCTTGGCACATTTTGTAAAGTTGCTAGGTACAATAACATAGATCCACCTGAACTCCAGACTTTCATAATTAATAAAGAAGGCTTAGTCCAATTAGGGTCTTGTAACCAAGCTGGTCCTTTAATTCCTACTAGAGCTAACAGCGTGTTGATTAAACCCGACGAAGGTGATAAAAGTTGCATCCATAGGACATAGACGGCAACTCCAGAAAGAATAGCCGGTAAATAAAAGATAGTACGATAGATACTTATTCCCTTAATTTGACGATTCAAAAGGATACTAAAAAATAAGCTAGCAGCTATTGTCAACGGTACCCCTAATACTACATAGAAAATAGTATTTTTTAATGATAGAAAAAACAAATCATCTTTAAACGCAATTTTATTGAAGTTTTCCAAGCCGATAAAGCTCATTTTTGATGTTAAATTATAATCAGTAAAGCTACCAATGAAAGAAAACATCATAGGACCTAACAAAAAAATAATGAAACCTATTAAAAACGGGCTTATAAACAAGTACCCCCATAGAATTTCTTTGTTTTTTCTTTTCATTTTATCTCCCCCTTTTCTATCTTTATTCTTGTAGTTTTTCTACTGCTTTTTGTGCGTCGCTCAAGCCCTTCTCGGGAGTTGTTTTACCTAATAAAATATCATCGAGATACCCTTTTAAAACTGATTGAAAACCTGGAGCCGAAAGCGGTGTTGGAGTCAACGTAGTTTCACGAAAATTTTTATCTGCCATAGCATAAATCATCTTCCCTGTTTGGTCTAAGCTATCTCCTTTTACTAACGCTAAATTTGCTTCCTGATTTGCCATAATATCAAAACTCTTTTCTCCAAATTTCATCTGAACATTTTTCGATGTCAAATAATTCATGAATTCAAATGATTCTTCAGGATGTTCGGCCCCAAAAGGTATTTCTACTACAAAACCTCCACCCCACGACCAATGACCTGTACCTTCTTCTCTTTCAGGCAACTGAATAACACCAAATTCGAAATCTTCCGAGGCATTATCCATAATGTTGGAATAATAATTTAAATTATCCGCCCGCATCGCTACTAAACCTGAAAGAAATGGATCAGCTACACCTGAACCAAATTCTGCTTCATACTGATTAATCGTGTCAGTTCCATAATGTTTCTTCCAATCTATAAGCCACTGCAAAGCTTCAACTTTATAAGGAGTGTCAATTTTTACTTTCTCTTCATCATCAAACCAACTTACTCCTCCATCAGCATTTAAGGCCCAGGTGTCTGCTTCGACGTGCCACATTGGGTAGAAACCAATTCTTTCATATTTGTTATCTTTTTTGATATCTAATTTTTTTGCAAGAATTTCAATTTCTTTCCAAGTAGTCGGCATCTCTTCCTCACTTACCCCTACTTCTTTCATCAATTTTTTATTGTAAAAAATGACGCGAGTATCTGTATTAAAAGGTAATCCATACGCCTCATCTTCATATAAAGCGGTTTCCCATAATTGAGGATAAAATCTTTCCTTATCTTCTGATTTCAAAAATGATTGAATATTCGTATTTTGCTTCGCTTCTGCCCGCTGTCTCACTGAGTTAATATCTTGAACAATGACATCAGGTGGGTTGCCAGCAGCGATAGCCGCTAAAGATTTTGTCCAAATATCTCCCCATGGTTGATATTTGTGTTTAACTTCGATCGCATCTTGCGAATCGTTGAATTCTTGGATAATTTCTTCAATGACCTCTCGTCTTGAACCACCTCCCCAGAAGGTCCAAAAATCTAGCTCCACTCTGTCATTAGTTTTTTCGTCCTTGCTTATATTCTTTTGCGTGTCCTTTTTCTGTCCACATGCCATTAAACAAAGTGTTAAAGCCACAAAAGTTATAATGATTAGCTTCTTATTCTTTTTCATAATGTCCCTCCGCTTCTATTTGTTCATCATTTGGTTCTGTCAAAGGTGTTAAAGGTGCCTCTTCTTCGGGATTTACTAGAGGCATTGTTTCTTTCTTTTCCTCAGGATTTCTTAGTGGAGACTCTTTATCTTCTAGCCATTTCTTCTCTTGATGTTCTTTTTTCATTGTTATTCTCCTTTTTATAAGTCTTTTTTATTTAAAAAGAATGCCGTCATTACTATAGCTAATATGTTTAATACTATTAAAATTTCAAAACCGTGCGTTGAGTTTTCCCAAGGTATTTTAACATTCATACCCCACAGCCCCGAAATAATAGTGGGCAGTGTTAAAATAATAGATAGTGTGGTTAACGTTTTCATAATTTGATTTAAACGATTAGAACCTATTGAAACAAAAAGATCACTAATCTGACCCAATAACTCTTGATATTCTTCTACGAGAACATTTGCTTGAGATGATAAAACTTCAAAATGCTCAAGTTTGTCTGGATTTAAAAACGGCTCATTTTTAAATCGAAACTCATCTAATATTTTTTTGTTGTTTTCCAATATAATGGAAAAATGAACGACACTTTTTTTTAACGAAAGTAATTCATAGAGAGGACCGTTATACCGTAACGCTGTCGCATTATCTTCTAAATATTTAATTCTTTGTCGTATATAAGCTAAATTTTCTAAAATTCTTTCATATATTTTAATTAACAAGAGGATAATTAATTGGTCTACTGTGATATCCGACTTTTTTATTTCACTTATATTTAACGAAAATGTACGAGAAAAAGTGTAAAGTTCCGTTTTAGAAAAAACGAACGTGAAAGGTTCACGACTATAATAATCGGTTTCTTTTTCTTCTTTTTTTACACTTTGTAAAACGGTTAAAACATAATACGATTGATGAGTTTTATCTTTCTTTTGATACTGACTATAACGTGCTATACCTTTTTCTGATAATATATTAGTTA
>DATBUC010000209.1:0-2683 GCA_036516515.1 Erysipelothrix sp.
TCGGTGATTTAGTGGTTACTGCCAGCAGTGTTCACTCAAGAAACTATCAAGCTGGGCTGCTTATAGGGCAGGCAGATAGTGCGGAAAACTTTTTAAGCAACAATACAAAAACAGTTGAAGGGGTCCATGCAGCTAAAGCAGTTTATGAAATTGCGGAAGAAGCAGGTATTTCTATGCCCATAACCCAAGAAATATACCGGGTTATTTATGAAAATAAAACGCCAAGTGTGGCAATTGCAGAATTAATGGCAAGAGACTTGAAAAAAGAGTACATCTAACTTGTCTTATAGCCTTTAAAATGTTATCATTTTATTAGAATGGAGGTTTCAATATGAGTGAAACATATAACAAAAAACGTCTTGCAGAAATGATTGCAGATGAAATGGACGTCAGCAAAAAACAAGCTGGTGAGTTTATTGAAACATTTTTAGATCAAGTAGCAGGTATCTTAACAGAAAAAGGTACAGTTGACTTAGCTGGATTTGGAAAATTCGATGTACGTTTCCGTGCAGCGCGTGATGGATTCAACCCACAAACACGTGAAAAAATCCGTATCGCAGCATCACACAGTGTTGGATTTAGACCAGCAAAAGCTTTAAAAGACGCAGTTAAAGATATTTAATTTAACATCTCATAAAGGAGCATAGGCTCCTTTTATACTATTGGAGTGATGATTAATGGGTAAATTATTAGTATTTAATTATGGCAGTTACGGCTTCATTTTAATTGCTATGCTCGCATCATTGTTAGCTCAAGTATATGTACAATCAAATTACCAAAAATATAGTACCATCGGCACTTATAACGGCATGACCGGTGCCCAAATGGCACGACACATCCTTGATTCAAAAGGCTTATATGATGTTGCTGTTGTTGAATCTCGTGGTGGCACGCTGAGTGATCACTACGATCCGACAAAACGAATTGTAGCATTGTCGCCTAAAGTTTATCATGATAATTCAATAGCCTCAGTATCAGTGGCAGCACATGAAGTCGGGCATGCAATACAACATGCAGAACAATATGTTTTTCTTAGTGTAAGAAATCGCATGTTACCGGCAGTCATGATATCAAGTAAATTAAGCATGTTCCCAATTATGTTGGGTTTCTTTGCGGAAAATACATTACTTTTTAATATCGGTATCTTGATGCTAGGGGTTATGGCCTTATTCCAACTGGTAACTTTACCTTTAGAATTTGATGCCTCAGGTCGCGCTATTAAGATTCTAGGTTCAGAGAATTTATTAAGTGGCCCAGAACTTGATGGCTCTAAAAAGATGCTTACAGCGGCTGCTTTAACGTATGTCGCCGCACTCTTTAGCACATTAATGACGATCATGCGTTATATCGCCATTAATAATCGTAATCGTAGAAATGACTAAAACTTGCTTCGGCAAGTTTTTTTTATGATTTATAACGATTGCGGTGTAGTTATAATTAGGTGATCATCATGAAAAAAATTCTCTCTCTGCTTATGATCCTTACTTTTATGATCATTAGAACAGATGTGATAGAAGCAAAAGTCATTAAAACAAATCAAAGACAGGTGCTTTCATATGAAATTTTAGATACACATTTTTCTCAAGATACGCTTATTATTGAAGGGTGGGCACTCCTCCCCACACAACAACACTTTATCAATGAAAAAACCCATGCGTATGAGCTTATTTTGCGCGATGAAGCTGAAAACGAGCTGCATTTTCCAAGTCAGCTTGAGCCCATTGATTTAAGTGAAATCATGCATTATCGGGGCTATCCCTTTTGCCAAGCAAATCAAGTGAAAAACAGTGCTTGTAATTACCTTTTTAAAAATGTCGGCTTTAAGACAACAATTGATCTCAATACTTTAAATAGTGATCAAACTTATACCTTCTTTATACAAGTGAGTGGCAAAACTGTCCAAGAAACATACGAAAGTCCACTTTATTATCCTAAAGATCATATTATTACCCATGAAAACAAAGGAAAGCGCTATGAAATGAGTTCCCATTACCATAAGATGGGTTTAGAGCAGTTTTACCATACTTTGGTAGTGAGAAAAAAACCTGAACCTTTCACGACTACTGTAGAAATTGGTGGAAACTGTTCAGCAGCCCATGAAAATAAAGCATTTTTTAAACAAAACACGTATTTCAACAATATCTTAGGCATTAAAAAGTATCGTGGTTTGATTACTTATTTTAAAGTTCCCTTAAAAGACGGGGGTTGTCATAATGGGCGAAGGCGGGTAGTGGAAGGGGATGATCCTCACCTGTTTGGTTATGTCCCCAGCACTTATGTAAATTATTATGGCGATCCCTTCCGCTTAACAATAGAGACAATCAGTAGCACACCGATTATTATTGCAAAAGATCAAACAATCCAACAATACAGTGAATTTGACCCGTACTTCGACACTCAAGTTACAGATAAACTTGATCAGAACGTCAAACAAAATCTTAAAGTAAAACATAATATTAATACGCGTATTCCAGGTAAATATGAAGCATGTTACCATGTAAAAAATCATTTCGGCAATCAAGCAAGGAAATGTATTAACGTACAAGTGGTCCCCATTAAAACAAAAATACGCTATATTCATCCCATTAGCTTACAACATCTTTTTAACCGTTCTAAACTATGGTCTCATATGATTTATCAAAATGAATTAATTAATGCCCTTAGATAAAAAGGACAGCTTCCT
>DATBUC010000210.1:0-11185 GCA_036516515.1 Erysipelothrix sp.
AGTTACTAATTCGAAGGTCATTTGATTATATTTACCCACTAAATTAAAACGAGCACCACTTAACGGTTTTTGCGTCACTTCATCTATTTTCATTAATTTAAAATGACCTTTTACTCGTGTTCCTGTACCCCAGCCTCCAAGTTGGTATTCTCCAACAGTTGGTTCATTATCTTGGTTATGGTCCATTGGAATTCTTTTATTATCTTGTGATGTTAAGGTTGCATCATTTTTTAATAATATCGGTTCATCGGTCATTTCACCAATGTAGATAGTTCTATAGTAGATATCAAAGTAAGTTGTTTTTACACCATCATAGAATGATTTCTCAATAATATTTAAGTCTACAGTAAAACCACGTTGATCTTCGTGCAAAATAATGGGAATACTTGGGTCACTTTCACCAACTTCAGATTTTTCACCATTTTGTACTCTGATATCAATACTATCAAAATCAATAATATGGTTTTCATGGGTTCTGTCTTCAAATGTGTAGACACCAGCTTCAAGTGTTCTTGCACTATTGACATTAATAAACCATGCAAGTCCTTCTGGATATTCTGGATTGTAACCATAAGTTCCTTTATGGAAGATTGATCCTGTATGTTCGCCAACTTCATACTTTTCATTATTAATAACAAGAACATCTTTTAAAAGACTGTTATTGTTATCATCAACAAATTCAATCGGTTTGGATACGATGGCTTCTTCATTTGGTTTATCAACCGTGAACATTAAATTGAAACCACCGTTTCGATTAATTTCTTGTTCAACATTCTCTGTAAAAGTAAATATAACTTCATTACCCACTACTTTCCCCTTACCATATCCTGATAAGTTGATTTCTTTAAAGTTGGGTGTCATCCCTTCGGGTATTGAAATTGAAAATGTATCTCCGGCCTTATATTCTTTATTTGCAGAATCGTCTTCAAGCCTCCATGTTCCTTTTAAAATAACATTATCTCCCGGGAAATATTGTTCTTTAGGATTGACGATTTCTAGTTCTTGTACAATCTTAGAACTATTTGCTTGAATTCTATTATAGCTGAATTGACTCATAACTTGAACAATTAGCAATAATGCGATTACAAGTATTAACGATTTATTCTTTTTCATAATATGCTCCTTTTCTAAACCTTAAACAAATTATCACACTCCGATTTAGCATTCAATTAAAAGACATTCTCGTATCCGCTTACTTGTAAAAAATTGTTGCGAATATATAATTCCAGCAAAATAGTGCAAAGAAAAAAACTGAACTTAGGCCTTTAATCATAAGGCATCGTTCAGTTTTTTTATTTGACATATTTAGATTAATCTACAGAAATAACTTCGCCATTTTCCATTTGATGGATAAGAGAAGAAGCATAATTCACTGTGTCATAGTTTGGTTCCATAACATAGAGATTCCAACCCGGCATAGAATAAGTTGTTGTCGAATTTGAACCATACCCAGTTAATTGAATTTGCATCACATCCCAATCAGCACCAGTATCTAACTGCATTTTTACAAGTTTTTTAAGATCACTATCAGGCATACTCATTTCAAAACTTCCTGAAACTGAACTTAAGATTGAATTATAGTTGGTAATGATGGTTGGTGACATCGCTTTTTTAATCATTCCTGTCATTAAAGCTTGCTGGTTTCGTACACGGTCAAGATCACCTTCTGGTAATTGATAACGTTCACGAACAAACCTTAAGGCCATCGGACCATTCATATGATTCATACCCTCTACATATGAGTAGCCATCCGCACTAAAGGTATAACGTGAATAAACATCAACACCACCCAGTGAATCAACAATTTGTTCTACTGAGCTAAAATTAACTCTCACATAGTAGTCAATATCGATATTTAATAAATTCTCTAAGGTAGCAACAGATTCACCTACACCATAGATACCAGCATGCGTTAACTTATCATAAGCGCCAAAGCTAGCAAGCTCAACGTGATAATCACGTGGAATGCTGGTTAATAGAATTTGATTTGTTTTAGGACTTACAGTCATAATCATGTTTACGTCTGAGCGTGAAACGGTTGAAACAGGGCCATAGGTATCAATTCCCGTAATAAAGAAACTAAAGGTATCAGACTTAACATTAGTGTTCTTATCTACAATTTTTACCTCTTCTTCGTATTTGATACTATGAATCACTTTAGTATCATCATCAAAATGTTCATCATATTCTTTCATCAAGGCACGATGTGCTTCGCTGAGTAAGATCACTTCGCGTTCACCAGATCTTAAGGCCTTTGAAAGGTCTTCATAGGTATCATAAGATTGAATTTCAATGTCATGGCCAT
Source organism: Erysipelothrix sp. (assembly GCA_036516515.1). GTDB lineage: Bacteria > Bacillota_I > Bacilli_A > Erysipelotrichales > Erysipelotrichaceae > Erysipelothrix. The sequence goes on from DATBUC010000210.1 coordinate 2,306, forward strand.
CTTTCTCTAGCGAATCAAGCGCTTTTTTAATGTTTTTTGCATCCATTCGATCATTGGCACCAAAAATAAATTCATTTTCGACATCAGCCAGCGTCTCATAAGGCTTATCTTTTAATACGACAACAGAAACAACATGGGTGTCTTTAGAAGCACCTGTGACATCTTTAATAAAACTGTCACCTCTGACTAAATACAAGGTTCCTACTAAAAGCGCTAAACTTATTATTGAACTCAGTATCTTACTGAGCACATTTTTATTACTTGGCTCATCAGTTTTTAACACTAACAACACTGTCAATAAGGTTACTAACAATAGCGTTCCTAAAAACATGATTAAATACTTAGAAGGCAAGGAATTAAATTTAATAACATAAAATGCTGCAAGTGCTGAGATAATCACTTGTATACTTGCAATTACTTTACTTCTAAATAGAAAAAAACCTTTCTTTTCATTCATATTTATACCTCTCATTCATCTAACTTATAATACACCATTTTTAAAATGAATTAAAGACTTCCCAAACTGTCACATAATTTTCACAAAATAAGCCAAAACAAAAGCAAAGTATGGAAATACTTTGCTTTTGTGAGCTATAAATTACTGACTTAATCCTTTTTCAATAATACGAATATTATGTTCTAAGAATTTTACATAAGTATCGACTTGTTCACCGATATTACCAATTTCGTCAGAATAAATTGGTTCTTCGAAGATTGGAATGCCAGTCTCTTTAGAAACTGTTTCCAATGGACGTGGGTCAACGTTAGATTCCATAAACATTACTGGAGGTTGAATTTCTCGTAAAAGGTCTACTAACGATTTAATTTGTTCTGGTGTTCCTAACTCTTCAGTATCAACTTCCCAAACATAAGCTTCTCTAAGTCCATATTCACTTGCCATATATTGGAAAGCATGTTCACTTGTCACAAGAATACGACGCTCTTCTGGAATACTGTTGATAACCGTGGCATAACGTTCACTGATTGCTTTTAACTCACTAATATATTGTTCTGCATTTGCTTCATATACTGCTTTATTATCTTCATCAACGGCGATCAATGCATCGCGAAGATTTTCCGCCATCTTAATCCCAACTTCTGGGTTAATAAATGAGTGCGGATTAATTTCTTCTTCTTTACCATCTTCATGGGTTAAATACATTGGCTCAACACCTTTATTCAGTTCAAAGACACGCTTTTCATCTTGGCCTGTTGTATGGACGAGTTTGAAAAACCAACCATGTTCTCCACCTTCTAAGTTCATCCCATTATAAAGTAAAAGATCGGCATCTTCTGCTGCTTTAATATCATTTGGAAGTGGTTCATATTCATGTGGGTCAGTTCCTGATGGCACTAAGTTATAAACATTCACTAAATCGCCACCAATACGCTTTGTCATATCTTCAATAATTGTGAATGAGGTGACGACATTAATCTTATCGCCATCCTTACCTTCTTCTGGTTTGTCTGTATTACTGCCACATGCTGTTAAAACAAGGGCAAGTACCATTAATAATGTTATTTTAAATTTTTTCATTCTATCTCTCCTTTAAATCTATTAAGCTTTTTTCTGTTTTAATTTAACCCAAAGCAAGCCTTGTTTCGGTGCAAAAATAAATGCGAGTAAGAAAAACATTGTTGCAACTAAAACAATTACCGCTCCCGAAGTTAAATTAAATCTAAAACTAAAATATAAGCCAAGTACAGCTGAAACTGCACCAATAAATGCTGATAAGAAAATCATTGTTGACATCTTATGAGTTAACAAATATGCCGTCGCTGCAGGTGTAATCAACATTGCAACAACCAATACAACACCGACAGTTTGTAATGAAGCTACCGTCACAAGTGTAAGAAGTACCATCATAAAGTAATGGACAGCACCTGTGTTTAAGCCATAAGCCTTCGCAATCGTAGGATCAAAAGTGGTTACTAAAAATTCTTTATAGAATATTTTAATACAAAGTAAAACAAATACACCAATACCTAAAGTCAACCACATATCTGATGATCGGACTGATAACACATTACCAAATAAGATTTGGGATAAATCAACAGCGGTTTGAGCCTTCATAAGTAAGATAATCCCAAGCGCGAAAAAGGCTGAAAAGACAATCCCTATCGAAGTATCATTCTTTATCTTACTATTCTGGCTCACAAACCCAATACTTAGAGAAGTCACAATCCCCATCACTACAGCTCCATAGAAATAATTAATACCGAGCATGTAAGAGACTGCAACACCTGGTAAAATCGCATGCGAAATGGCATCCCCCATCAAAGCCATACCTCTTAAAATAATAAAACTTCCCATTACGCCTGCTAATATACCAACCATGACAGCTGTAAATAACGCTTTTTGTAAAAACTCATAATTCAATATATCTTGTATAAACATCTAATTTGCCTCCCTTAATACTGGAATTCCAAAATTAGAGGCGTATGCTTTATCCATTTTGTCAAAGACAAAGACATCCTTAACAGATCCAGCATCGATAAGTTCTTTATTGATTAGAATTAATTCATCAAAATAAGTTTCTACTTTAGATAAATCATGATGCACAACAAATACTGTTTTACCTTCATCGCGTAATTCTTTTAGAACTGAAACGATGCGCTCTTCACTCGCAACATCAATTCCTACAAAAGGCTCATCCAAAAAGAATAATTCTGCTTTTTGAGCTAATGCCCTTGCTAAGAAAACACGTTGTTGTTGTCCTCCTGAGAGTTCCCCAATTTGTTGATCTCTATAATCCCACATACCAACTCTAATTAAACTTTCTTTAGCCAAGTTTTTCTCAGCTTCTTTTGGTTTTTTAAATAAACCTAAATTAGGATAAGTCCCCATCAAGACAGTATCGAAAACATTAATCGGGAAATCCCAATCCAAATCATTTCTTTGTGGTACATAAGCAATCTTACTCCGTGATTTTTTAATATCATCACCAAATACTGTGATCTTACCTTGATCTTTAGGAATCAGACCCAAAATTGCTTTAATCATTGTTGATTTACCTGCACCATTCGGACCAATAATACCAATTAAAGATCCTTCATTAAATTCGAAGCTGACATTTGTGACAACTTCATTACCGTAATAGGACACGTATAAGTTCTCGACTTTTATCATATCCACACCTACCTCACTTCTAATTATTAGGATGACCACCAACATATGTTAGGTGCGCCTAACTATCTTGAGTATATACCCTTTATTAAGCCTTGTCAACGATAATCCATAAAAAAAGACGTGTTTGTTAGACACGCCTTATTATCGAGTACCGATCGCACTTTTTACATCTATTACAAAGAGTATTCCTTGCCCTTCCTCTTCCAATTTAAAGGTACGATTTAAATGATTTGCAATCATTGCACTTTGATCTTTTTCACTCAAAATCAAAATAACTTCTTTTTCTGGTTCAATCACAAAGTTAAATAAAGTTTCATTGTTTTCAATGCCACTACCCCGTGCATGCATCACGGTACCGCCCTTAGCACCTACTGATTTTGCCTCGGCTATAACATCTTCAGCTAAACCATTATCAACGATCGTAAATATCGCATCCATTTTACCACTCCGTTCTCTTTTTTCATTTAAATAGACAGTGTCATGATTTCTTAAACCCATTGCTGCCTCAACAGGCAATGAGAAGACAATACCATGATGCGCCTTTTCAACAGCAAGCTCTTGATTGATTTTTTCTATAAATCTAGCCTCCTTCTCACTTTTAATAAGATTGAGACATAATTCTTTACGATTCGATGTAAAGCCCAGCATATTCAATATTTTTCCCTGAACACTGCCTTCAGCTTTCATCACCGTACCACCACTAATTCCCATTTTTTGTGCTGTTTCCATGACACGACTTCCCTTGTCTTCATCAACAATAGAAACAACAAGTACAAATTGATTTGGCACCTACGATCTTCCTTTCTTTGCTTTCTTCTGATAGAAATAACCCAATAATTGAATTGACACAATGGGCATCATGGCAATCATTGCAATCACACCAAAGCCATCTGTCATGCCATTTGCTGTTTCAATTGCCGCAGCGGCCCCTTGCGCAAATGCCAAGACGAAGGTCGCAGTCATTGGCCCTGAAGCAACGCCTCCCGAGTCAAAAGCGATTCCCACAAATAAAGGCGGCACTTTAAATGATAAGAAAATCGCCAGAGCAAACCCTGGAAGTAACATATGCCATAACCTTAAACTTGGAATCATAATTCTTAACATTGATAACATTACAGCCAAAGCAATTCCTATCGATAAAGTCATTAAAATTAACTTCTTTTTAATATGACCTGCCGTGACATCTTCTACTTGCTCAGTAAGCACATAGACAGCCGGTTCTGCTAAAACAACAACCATTCCTAAGAAAAAGCCAATGAGTGGTAATATCCAGATTTGTTCTAAAGAAGCAATTTCATTTCCTATGACACGCCCCGCATCCATAAAACCAGCATTTACTCCCACTAAAAAGAGTGACAAACCGAGATAGGTATAAGCAAGCCCTTTTAAAATACGCGCTTTAGGGCGTTTATTTAATTTAAATTTATAATGATCAAAGAGAAGAAATAAGATCAGTAGGGGTAACAATGTCCACACTGTTTCTTTTAATATCAAAGGTAAATTCGATTTAAAAGGGGTTAAAATACCTACTACGGGCTCAAGAACAGCTAACTGTGCATCTTCATTAAATCCCGAGGCAAAGCGACTCAACAACATCACCATAAAGATCGGTCCTGCTGAAGCCAACCCTACCATACCAAAACTATCTTCTTCCGAATTCTTACCCCCTTTTAGTTGAGACACACCATAACCTAAAGCCAGAATAAATGGGGTTGTCATTGCTCCCGTTGTCGCTCCAGAAGAATCAACCGCAATCGCTAAAAAAGGTTCCGAAACACTTAAACCTAAAACAAGGATAAGTCCATAAACAGTGAGGAAATAGCGATTCAGTGGTTTGGAAAATAAAATTCTAAGAAGCCCAAAAGCCACCATGATGCCAACACCCACTGCCACAACAGAAACAATGAGCCAGCTTGATAAGGCTCCTTCTGAAACGAGTTCAACTTGTTTGGCAAGAATATGTAAATCAGGTTCTGCTACCGTAATTAAAAAACCAAGCAGAAAACCCAAAAGACCAACTATTTTAGAATTATTCGTCCGCGCAATGGTCTTTCCCATAAGATTTCCAATTGGCCCCACACCCATTTCAGCACCAAATAGAAAGATGCCCAATCCAAGTATGACCATAATTGCACCCAATAAAAAACGAACTAAAACATCTGTTTCTAAAGGTACTAAAGTAAAATGTAAAACTAAAACCAAAAAACTAATTGGTAGCACCGAAAATGATACTTCTTTAAATTTTTTTATTAAAACATTCAATGTAATGCTCCTTTCTCGTCAGTCGTCTTTAATCAAATCTTTATCCACCTTCGCAATCATTTCAAATTGACGATGCAACTTATTTGCCGTAATATGAAGTTTTTGCATATCAGCATTAACCATTTCTAAATGACGACTTAAATCATGCCAACGCTGATGGAAGCGAGCAAACTCAACCCCTAATTTCTCTAGTTCATCTTGAATAATATGCGCATACTTCTCTCTTTCGATATTCTTCAAAATAGACTGAACTGTGGTGAGAGTACTCATTAAAGTCGTTGGCGAAACAATCCATACACTTTTTCTTTGCGAATAAGCGATGATGTCTGGATGATAAGCATTGATATACGCAAAGATTGCTTCTGCAGGTAAAAATAAGAACGCTTGCTGCGCCGTTTCATCTTTAACAATATATCTTGAAGCAATATCATCAATATGCTTTTTAAAATCCCTCACAAATTCTTTTTTATATTTTTCTTTTTCCATACCTTCAGCTTTAATCAGCCGGTCATAATTTTCTAAAGGAAACTTAGAGTCAATGACAATATTACCCAATGGCTCTGGCGCAAAGAGAATCGCATCCGCAATTCTTTGATTAGATAGCTTATATTGAATTTGATAAATCTCATCATTCTTTTCTCCAAAAATAGCATATAAAATTTGATTTAACTGAATTTCACCAAAAATACCACGACTACTTTTATCTGTTAAAATGTCCTGCAAAGAAATCAAATCAGATGATAATTTATCAATGTTTTTTTGTGCCTCATCAATTGTCGCTAAACGTTCCGACACGTGCGTAAACGTATCTTGTGTTTTCGAAAATCCTTGTGCGAGACTGTGATTTACCTTTTGATCCAACGCATACAGACGTTTATCCAAATTATCTTCTAATAATTTGTTTTGCACTTGTAGCGAATGTTGTAATCGTTCCTGAAATTGATAAAGCATCTCTAACTGTTGTTTTTCTCTAACGAGATTTTGCTGATTTTCAATTTCAATATTTTTTTGTAAATCTTCAGACAGCTTTAGTATCATTTGTACATTACTTCTTCTCACTAAAATAAAAAGAATTAAGCCAATCAACAACAATAAGAATAAAATAATTAAAATTTCTTTAGACATTTAAAGCCCTCTTTTCACATAAAAAATCATACCGAGTGATAAAAATAAAATACCCAGGTACAATTTCACATCAACATGGCAAAGTCTTGGTAAAACATCCATCAAATCACCTTCCTATTTTTCCGATTAAACATGCTATAATAAGGATACTTTATAAAGGAGTGTTAGTATGAAAAAAACAATCTCAAATCTTGCTACTTTTTTACTACTCTGGTTGGGATTTTCAATGCTACTGGTTTCAATTTACTGGTTTATCACCGAAGATAAATTGATCGCGAGCATTGTTGGGATTTTAAGTGTAATATCCATTTTTGTGAGTATTTGGATGATGAAAAATGAAGGAAGTAATAAAAATAATATCACTGTCTCAGATAAATCTGGGGAGTTTTATGAATTAGATGCTAAAGATTCAAGCACTGTCGATGACAGTAATGATGATTTAGGAGAAACAAGAATCTTTAGAAAAGACGATTTCGTTGCAAATGAGATTGAAGCAGTTGATGATTTGGCCAAAGAAGTTACCGATCCTCAAGATCGCATCCTCTCTTTGTCTTTACCTATTTTATCAAATGACCAAATTGATTTTGAAGAGAACTTTAATCAATTCCTCAATGATATGATTGATAAAGAAATGTTCTTAAAATCGATTGACTATTATCAAGTGGATCAAGTTCAAAATTATCAACATAAATTAAATACTAAAATATATAAATATCAATTTCATCCTATTCCATTAATCGCATTAGTCAAATCGGTAAGGGGGCAAGGGGGCTATAAAGTAATGGTTGGCATTAATAGTAAATCGATGCAACACGTCGCAAATGTTCCTGAAAGCCATCTCAATGAAGTAGATAATATTTATCCACAACTTAAAAATATTAAAGGTTCAATCTCCGGTGGTGCCTATGTAACTGTGAGTGAAAACCATGAAATCAATTACGATACAGAAACGCTCGCTATTGATCTTCGCCTTTATTATTAAGCTTTATATCACTAAGAAATTGCTGATAAAATGACACCAACTCTTGATGTCTTTGCTCAGCAATTTTTTTTGCTTTCTCACTGATAATTAAATCTTTCAACTTAAACAACTTAACATTAAAGTGGTCAATAACATTAGAAATTTCTGTTCGATAACTTTGTTCATCTTTTATGCGTGAAGGTTGCAAGTGATAATCATGAAAGGGTAAACCCTTGGCACCCGCATAGTAAAATGCTCGTGCAATACCAATCACACCCATTGCATCAAGATAGTCTGCATCACTGACTAAAATCGCTTCTGGACTTTTCTCTTGAGTATTAAAGCCGCCTTTAAAGCCAATACTACAAATATCGACAAATATTTTTGCTTCCCGTCCCAACAAATCGATTTCCTGTTTTTTTAAAAAAGCAAGAAAGCTCTCAAAACTTTGTTCAATTGGCGACAGTTTGACGTCAAAAATTTCATGAAGATAAGCAATGACTGCAGTTTCAAAGATATCCTCATTAGTAATTAAGCGTGTTGCCGTATCGACAACACGCTTAATATGGCCAAGATCATGAGCAGTTTTATCATCTTGATAATAAGATTCGATAAATGCTTCTAGATTTTGAATTTGATTGCGTTGTTTAGTACTTAATGCTCTCAACAAGTTCCAAGACCTCTTCACTGGTACTGCAGTTCAAGGCTTTTTCACTCATTGCTTGCATTTCTTCATAACTTAATGAACGAATAATATTTCGTGCTTCTAAAATTGATGAAGCTGACATAGAAAATTCATCTAAGCCCAATCCAAGTAAGAGTGGAATTGCTTTTTCATCGCCAGCCATTTCACCACACATACCACACCATTTACCTTCTTTATGAGCCCCATCAATTGTTTGTTTTACTAAACGCAGGATTGAAGGGTTATAAGGCTGGTAAAGATATGAAACACTTTCGTTCATACGATCGGCTGCCATGCTGTATTGAATGAGATCATTTGTACCAATACTGAAGAAATCAGCTTCTTTAGCAAATTGATCTGCTAACATTGCTGCAGCAGGAATTTCCACCATCATGCCAAGTTCGATATCATCACTCACGGCAATACCTTCTTTGGTTAAGTTTTTTCTTTCTTGTTCAACAATTGCTTTGGCATCTCTAAATTCTTGTAATGTCGCAATCATTGGGAACATAATTGATAATTTACCATACACACTTGCACGCAATAAAGCACGGATTTGCGGACGGAAAATTTCTTCACGATCTAAGCATAAACGAATCGCACGATAACCTAAAAATGGATTCATTTCATCTGGTAAATCAAGGTAAGGTAATTCCTTATCGCCACCGATGTCTAATGTACGAACAACAACACGACCTGGTGCCATTGATTCTAAAA
>DATBUC010000211.1:0-18011 GCA_036516515.1 Erysipelothrix sp.
ATATCTAAGCCATTGCCATCATTATTTGGTAATTGATACTTTGGTAGTGTTTCTAAAGCAGCTTTTAAGTGTCCCGGAGAGTCTAAAGAAGGAATCACATCGATACCGAAAAGATGTGCATAATCAATTAATTCTCGAATTTGTTTTTTACTTAAAAATGCTTCACTGGTGATACTTGGATATGTGTCACACTCAATTCGAAATCCTTTATTATCGGAAAAGTGCAATTGCAAGGTATTCATATTTCGCCACGCCAAATCTTCAATCAATTTTTTAATCCATGAAAAACTAAAATATTTTCTTCCGCAATCTAAGTGAAGTGCCCTTTCTTCTAGAAACGGGAAATCTTTAATTGTTTGCGCTTCTATGATATTAGATTCTAACAGTAATTTGATTAGCGTCTGAAACCCATAGATAAAACCATTATAGCTATTACTTTTAATGCTAATTGTTTTTTCTACTTCTAAAACATAAGTTTCATCTTGTAGTGTCTCATCATGAAACAATTGAATCTTATTTGAGCTTGTATTGGTGATGAGAAAACCCTTTTTATTTGCAATTAATTTATAAACCTTTAGTAACCGCTCATTATCAGTGATTACATTGAAATCTTGACCTTGCATTTTAAATGCTTCGCCTGATCTATGTTTTTGCTTTTGTAGTGCTGGAATTATTGTCATAACTTACCTCCTAGTTTAATCATACTAAAAAAAGATATCCCTACTATCTTTAAATTATAGTAATTGATTGATTAATTAAAGAAATAAAAAATCCATCTCGATTTTAATTCGAAATGGATTTTATTTATATATTGAAATTGACAGCGCCAGTAGCAATATCATAGTAAGCACCCACAACATTTACTTTCTTGGATAAATATTGCGCTAAACTTGTAACTGATTGTTTCGTCACATTTAGATTTTTTAATGTTGCTTGATAGTTGTCTTTTTCTCCATTGATCCGACCTCTTATTGTATTAATTACCCGATTAAGCGGTTCTGGAAAATTTTGTTGACTCACTGCACCTTGGATAGCACCACAATCGCTATGACCTAAAACGACAATCAAGTCAATCTTTAAAATATCAACAGCATAGGAAATGCTTGATAATGTTTCGATTTCAGCGATATTACCTGCATTTCTTATCACAAAGGCTTCACCCAAATCGAGATCAAATATGGTCTCTGGGCTAACCCGAGAATCTGAACATGTCACAATCGCAACAAATGGGTCCTGACTTTTACTTAAGTCTAATTTGTCATTTACACTATATTTTTTAGGGTATGTCCGATTTTTCATAAATCGTTGATTACCGTCGATTAGATACTTAATTTTATTTAATTGTATCATGTTTATCACCATTTATATTATAAAATTGTAAAAGTTGAATTAAGATTATAAGTAATAAAAAACAGCATTCATGTTATGAATTATCTTCTTTTGGACCGTGCTATTTGTCGATAGGTATGTCTTACTCCTCTAATCGCTATTGACAACGCAGTAATATTTTCAGGACTTGCGATACCAGATAATCCAGCATCACCAATATGTTGGATATCCACACCTGCTTGTTTAGCCATTAAAGCAATATTTTCAATTACTGCCTTGCTTGCACCTTCTTGACTGGTACCAATCGTAGACATTGCCAAGAGTCCTTCCTGATGAATTGTTTGAATTAATTTTTGCGCTTGCATTAAATCAAAACCCATCACTGTTCCTGGGGCTGGTAGTAGTACAATATCTGCTCCTGCAGCTGCTAAGTCGTTAATAAACTGTTCATCATAGTAAGTTCCGGTCCCAGCACCATGCATTTTCCCAGCAATAATCACCATGTCTGACCCTACTATTCTATGTGCAGTTTTAACCCCGTCAAGAATATCTTGATTACTGATGTTGGTTTTAGGATTTGCCGTGACTACAACGTAGTCAAAGCCAAGATTTTTAGCTTTTATAAGATTTGCTTCTGTTAGCTTCATCCCTTCAGGGTAAGTTGTTTTTTTAGGAACTGGTTCTAAATTAAGACCGATAAAACGTCCTACAATACTTTTAAATGATTTAATATAGTTTTCGTCTTTGCTGTTATCTTCTATTCTCTTATTTAATTGTTCGCCGATCTGTTTAATGCCGCCAAACATATTAAAATCATCATCATAACCAAAGATAAAGGGATTTTCTAAATCAAAAGTATTCAACGTAATCATATCCGCACCAAATGCGCTGGCTGTTTCGGGATTTGAGACCCCGTCGAGTAGTGGCATAATACTGATGACGGTCTCTGCCATGACTGTGCGGCCTTCACTTGCCTTGATTGAATTTATTATTTCTCTTTTATCATAATTCATAAAGTCTTGATATTCTAAATCAAAAATTCTTTTCATTCTATCACCTATGCCTCTTCATCAATTGGTAAATATGAATATTGATATATAATTGTTCTTCTATAGATAAATCATAGTCATAGTTCACTTTAATATAGTGAACGACTTTACGTACGATAGGATCATATTTTTTAAGTTTCATCAATAACAGTAAAGAAAGCTCATCCATCTCACTTTCTGTGAACAATGGTTGGTTATTATCTTGTTCAACAATGCGATAGGACAAATATTTCAAGTGTGTTGTGAGCCGCTGGTATGCCATTTCATTTTCATTGAATGTCACTTCCAATTCGTTTTCAATGATTGAAACAATATCACGAATAAACCGTATCGTTTTTTGAGAATGACCCAGCCCCTTACCATCACTGGCATTAATGATATGCATTGCAAAGTAAGCAATTTCATCTTTGGGTAAGTTTACTTGATAAGTTTTGTTGATGTGTTCCAATGCCCATGCGGCAACATTGTATTCTTCGGGATAAAATAATTTGAAATCATTTAAAAAGACGTTGGGAATAATAATCTCTTCATTATACCTTTGAATCGCTGAAGCAATGTGGTCAGTCAAAGGAACGTTAACACTATCATTCAGCTTTCTATTTAATTCTTTTTCTGCCTTTTCAACAATTGTACGTGTGGTTTCAAAGTAGTCGATACTAACAAGCTTCAGTAATGCTTCAAATTGCTGTTGATGGTGATCTACAATTTTAAAAGTTTTTTCAATTTTATCTTCTGTGATTTTGTCACCGATTTTCTTTTGAAAGCCAATCCCTGATCCAGTTACAATGACTTCTTCATCTTCAAGATTGGTTGCAACACAATTATTATTGAATACTTTTGTGATAATCATTTTACACCACCTTTATGAGTTTCATTTTAGCATGTTATTAAACAATTAAAAAGGACTCCTGATGGAGTCCTTCGCTTAAATCATCGTCCTCATAGCATCTGCTACGAATTGTACCTCCGTACCTACGATAACTTGAACATTTTTACCACCTGGTTTCATGACACCTGCTGCCCCGGCAGATTTGATTTTCTTCTCGTCAATTGCATTGATGTCATTTACTTCCATTCTCAAACGCGTTGTACAGTGGTCAAGAGATTTGATGTTCTTTTTCCCACCAAGACCCTCTAAAATAATTAATGCTTGATCATGATATTTATCATCTGTTGTTGCACTTTCTAATACCACTTCAGTATCGCCTCTACCTGGTGTTTTAAAATCAAATTTTAAGATCAGGAATTTAAAGAGCACATAATAGAGAACAAAGTACACTAAACCAAGCACTAATAACATAAATGGTTTATTTGCTAATGGTAATTTCGAACTTAATAACAAGTCAACTAATCCTGCACTAAAGGTAAATCCTGCTGTCCATTGGAATGTTGCTGCTAAGAATAGTGATAAACCAGTTAATAATGCGTGCACAAGGTACAATGCAGGTGCTGCAAACATAAATGAAAATTCGAGTGGTTCAGTAATTCCAGTAAAGAATGAAGCAAATCCTGCTGCAAACATAAGTGAACCGATTGCTTTTTTATTTTCTGGTTTTGCTGTTTGGTACATCGCTAATCCTGCTCCAGTTAAACCAAACATCATAACTGGGAAGAATCCTGCTTGATACATTCCCGTTACACCTTTGATTCCACCCTCAACATTACCCCATAGTTTTCCAATGTCGTCAATACCCACTGTGTCAAACCAGAAGACTGAGTTTAAGGCATGGTGTAATCCGGTTGGGATAAGTAAACGGTTAAAGAATCCGAATAACCCTGCCCCAAATGCGCCCATTTTTGAAATTGCTGTACCAAAGGCTACAAGTCCGCCGAATACAACAGGCCATACAAATAATAGAATTGCTGAAACAAATAGCATTGCAACTGCTGTCATAATTGGCGCTGATCGTCTACCGCTAAAGAATGCGAGTGCGTTCGGTAATTTTACTTGGTAGAAGCGGTTATACATTGCTGCACCCACTACACCAGAAATAATACCTATAAATGCGTTATCAATTTTTCCAAATGCTGCTGGTACTTCCTCTGCAGGAATCCCTTTTAAAAGTGATACTGTATCAACTGATAGTAATGTTGTAACCATCAAGAATGCTACAAGACCACTGAGTGATGCGGCACCATTTTTATCTTTCGAAAGTCCATATGCAATCCCCACTGCAAAGATAATTGGTAAGTTATCAATTATCGCGGCCCCCGATTTAATTAAAATAAGTGCTAATTGGCTTCCAGCTCCCCAACCTTCAGGGTCAATAGCGTAACCAATCCCCATTAATATTCCAGCTGCTGGCAATACCGCAACTGGTAACATGAGTGAACGTCCAAGTTCTTGGAGTTTCTTCATCATGTGTATCCTCTCCTTTTCTTATGGGTGTTAGAAAAATAAAAGACCTACAAACTAAACATCATAAAAAGACGTCTCAATTTGCAGGTCTTGCCTTCTTCAGTAACAATCCCATTTACATATTAACCATATCAAAGCGCTTACAATTTGTCAATTGTTATATCTTCTTAGAAATATAAAATAAAAGTCACACGAAGGTGACTCTGCATAATATTATACGTATGGCGCAGTTGAAAGGAATCGAACCTTCGACCTAGTGCTTAGGAGGCACTTGCTCTATCCACTGAGCTACAACTGCATTACAGGATCTTAGCGATCCTGATATTTTTTTATAAGTGCTTTCTCGACATTTTCTGGAACAAAATCACTCAAATCGCCTTTATAGTTTGCCAGTTCACGTGCTAATGAAGAGGAAATATAGGAATATTTTGGTGAAGCAACAAGAAAGAGTGTTTCTACACTAGGTTGTAGTGTACGATTCGCTGTAGCTTGCTGTAGTTCTGTTTCATAGTCCATAACGGCTCTGATACCTCTAACTAAGGTATTGCATCCTTGTTCTAAAGCAAAATCAACCGTAAGACCATGTCCCACTACAACTTCTACATTATCTAAGTGTTTCACACAGGTCTTCGCCATTTCTAGTCGTTCTTCCATTGAGAAAGTGCCTTGCTTCTTATCGTTTTTCATAATTGCAACGACCACTTCATCGAACATAATTGAGCATCTTTCAATTAAATCAATATGTCCAATTGTGATCGGATCAAATGAACCGGGATACATCACTTTCATATTATCACCTCAGTGATATAAGTATATAACATTTGTACATTTCTTCAAAGAAAAAAAGCACCTAATGTGCTTTTAAAGGAAATATCACCTAATAGAAAGAATGGAAGGAAATTAATATGTTCTAGAGGAAATAGAGTTATTGTGATATTTCGTATTATTATGTATAGATGTGATGGCCATCTATAAACCTATTATAGCTTAAAAATGTAAGTTGTCAACACTTACTTACATTATATATGAAAATATTTACATGAAATGAAAATTTACATTTCGTCCAGTGTTGTTTTCAGTTCGTTTTGCAATACTTCTAATTGATCTTCTTGGGGGTCCCATTGGATTTTAAATGTTTTAATGACTTCCCCACCTTGTTCTGACACTTCTTCAGTCCAAGAGTTAAGCCATTCTCCACCACCCCAATCGTATGAACCAAACAAGATCACTTTTTTTCCATTTAAATGTGGTTTAATTTCATCGAAAAAAGGTCTGAATTCAAACTCTTCTATTGTTTCTCCTGTCATTGCTGGACAACCTAAGATGATTAAATCCTTTTCATTCACTAAGTTTATATCGGCATCATCAACATACTCAAAGATAAGTTCTGAATCATATTCCTCTAAAACATCAGCCATACTCTCAGCCATCATTTGTGTATTACCAGTACCACTCCAATAAACTAACGCAATACTTGACATCTTAACGCTCCTTCTCTTCTAAAACTTTTTTTACCATATTAATTACTGCCAAACCATCCATAGTTCCATAAGCATGCATATCGATAACTTCTACAGGAACTGTAGGTATTTCTGTTTGAACAGAACTTAAATTGAATCGAACTTGAGGCCCAAGAAGTACAATATCAGCCAAAGCACCCACTTCTTTAGCTTCTGTGATTGAGTGCGCACTGATATCAGCTTCATAATTAATTTTATCAGCTGCCTTTTTCATTTTTTGTACAAGTATACTGGTGGACATGCCTGATGAGCATAGTAGCACAATTTTAGTCACTTCAAATACCTCCCTTACTTACTTCTTTTTGTTTCCTGTTAAAGTCCCCATAATACCACGTGTAATCATTCTTCCCAATTCACGACCCATGCTGGAAAATGCTGAATTAACACTGCGTTCAATTGGTGTCATTCTTGTTGAACGTGGTTTTTGTTTGACTGCTTTTTTAGTAATTTCTTCTTGAACAGGTTTTGCTTCCAATTCTCTTTCCATTAATATTTCGTAGGCGGATTCTCTATCAATAATGTTCCTATAGATTCTATTAAACGGCGAAGCACTAATGAGTTGTGCTCGCAACTCTGGACTAATTTCTCCCATGAAACTTTTGGGTGGGTAAATAAATACGCGTTCCACAACCGTAGGGATTCCCGATTCATCTAAAGTAGACACTAAAGCTTCGCCTGTCTTTAAAGATACTATCGCCTCTGCTGTATCAAAAGCATCATTGGCTCTAAAACTATCTGCTGCTGCTTTCACAACTTTTTGTTCCTTGGGTGTATAAGCCCGCAGTGCGTGTTGCACTTTATTTCCTAACTGACTGAGAATACTATCAGGAATATCTTGTGGATTTTGTGTAATGAAAAATATCCCGACACCTTTAGATCTAATCAATTTTACAACCATTTCCAATCGATCATTCAGCACTTTGGGCATATCTTTAAATAGTAAGTGTGCTTCATCAAAGAAAAACACCATTTTGGGTTTCTCTAAGTCACCAACCTCAGGTAAATACTCATATAATTCTGAGAGCAACCATAATAGAAAGCTCGCATAGAGATGTGGACTTTGAAACAACTTAACCGCATGCAATACATGAATCATATTATCTGTATGAAACCAATCATTGATTTCAAAAGCAGGTTCACCAAAGAGATGTTCTATATTTTGATCTTCTAAGAACATTAACTTTCTTGTAATTGCCGCTAAGCTCTGACTAGACATCAAGCCAAACTCTTTTTCTAATTCTTTTCTGTTTTCTTGAGCATATTGAACGATGGCTTTTAAATCCTTAAAATCTAAAATTGGTAAGCCATGCGCATCAGCAGCTTTAAATACTGACATTAACACACCCGTTTGCGTATCATTTAGCTCCATTAATTGTGCTAACATCAAAGGCCCCATATTAGAAACAGTCGTTCTAATTGGGATCCCTTTTTCGCCAAAAACGTCCCAGAATGTTACGGGAAAGCCTTGATATTCAAAGTCGGTAATGTTCATACTCTCAACGCGTTTTTCTACATGCTCATTCGATGTGCCAGCTTGTGCGAGGCCGGAAACGTCTCCCTTTATGTCCGCAACAAAAGTCGGGACATTTAACTCTGATAAAGATTCAATTAAAACTTTCACACTTACCGTTTTACCTGTACCGGTCGCACCTGTAATTAAACCATGACGGTTGAGTGTAGATGGTTCTATTTTTACACCGTTTGATAAGTAAATTTTATTGTTTTGAATCATCGTTGTTTTCCTTCCTGAATTGTTTTCCTGAAAAACGTTCTAAAAATGTTTCTTTATGAAAAATTGGGAAACGGGTATGCACGGGGGTGCCTTGAATACTTAAAGTCAACTTTCCTTTTTCGTAATATACATTAGAAATGTCAGTTACTCTAAAAGAATGTTCTTTGATGAATAAAACATCCTTTCCAACAAGAGCAATTCTTTTTCCAACAAAGAACGTAATCACAATCATCAGTTCTCCTGCAAGAATCAACATCACATTTTGTGTTTCTGTTTTACCACTGGAAACCAATATCAAAATGTCTAAAGCAATCACACCTAAGACTTGTGCCCAAGATAAGAAGTCGAGCTTGATTTTAAGACTTTTATCTAATTGTTT
Organism: Erysipelothrix sp.; assembly: GCA_036516515.1. Classification (GTDB taxonomy): domain Bacteria; phylum Bacillota_I; class Bacilli_A; order Erysipelotrichales; family Erysipelotrichaceae; genus Erysipelothrix. The sequence goes on from DATBUC010000211.1 coordinate 8,369, forward strand.
AGCATGCATCACTCTTGAAGACATAATTGAAAGTAACACCAATAATACAATTTTAACTACTAATAACATCTTGTCACCTCATATCGGTTTTATTATAGCATAAAAAAAGAGCTGGGCTCTTATTGAATTTTCTTATGAATCTCAATAAGTTCCTCAGCTACTAATTTTATTAATTCTGCGCTCATTAATTGATCCTCAGCGTGTACTAATAAGAGATTAATTTCGGAAATCCCTTCATTCTTAGCTTCTTCTTGAATCAATTTTGCGTGAACTCGATGACCTTGAATAAATTGTTCTTCTCCTTCAGCCATGAGCATTTCAGCTTTAGTGAAATCACCATCTTTTGCTGCTTGAATTGCTTCCACAAAGCTCGAACGTGCTGCCCCATTAAAGGAAATCATTTGAAAACTTAGTAATTCTAATCCATCCATTGTATATCTCCTTTACTCTATATTCTTAGTATAGCACATTACTTTAGATATGTTTATTTTTCATAGTATTCTTTTGTCGCTACGGGCAAGCCTTTTTTCTTCAGTCTCAATTCTATATTGTCTTTAATTATAGAATAAATAAAGACAAATAAGGGTACCCCAATGACTAAACCGATAAAGCCGAATAATTTACCTGCTACTAATAATGAAAATAAAATCCAAAACGCAGAAATGCCCAATGATTCCCCTAAGATTTTCGGACCAATGATATTGCCATCAATCTGTTGAATGATAAGAATAATAAGTAAGAACCAAACTGCCATGGTCGGTGATTCAAATAGAATAATAAAGAAAGAAGGTATCGCCCCAATAAATGGTCCAAAAAATGGAATAACATTAGTAACCCCAATAATAAAAGCAACCAAATTAGCATATGGCATTTTAACTAGTAATAAGATGATTAAAGTAAGAATTCCAATAATAACGGAATCAAGAACTTTACCTCCTAAAAAACGGCCAAATATATGATCAGCTCTTTGCACTAATTCAACCGTCCGGTCCGCTCTTTTTTGCGGTAGAAGTCCGTAAGTCATCTTTTTTGATAATGCTAGAAAGCGTTCTTTGTCTACCAGTAAATATATCGAGACAATAATACCAAGCACAATATTCCAAATACTGGCTAAAATATCACGTGTGAAATTACCAATTTTAGGAATTAAATTTGTCACAAAATCTAAAGTAAAAGCCACAAATTGATTCCAACGTTCTAATATAACTTTATTATATTCATCGTTGATATTAAGTTTATCGGAAAATTCAACGATCTTACGAGAAATATTGGATATATAATCTGGTATTTCATTGACCAATCCTGCCAACGAAGAAAGTAACTGTGGAAAAATAAATTTTAAAAATAAGAAAAACAAGAAACCGACTGTAAGATAGGTAAGCATTATCCCAAGTCCTCTTTTTCTCTTTATGATTTTTTTATTATTTGATCTTACTATTATTTTTTCTTCGTATAACACAAGAAAAAAATTAAATAAGTAAGCAAAAACGAAACCAATAATTATGGGTTGAAATACATTAAGATATTTTCCCAGTTGAATGCGAAATAAATTCACTTCCGATGCAATTAAATAAAAAATGATTGTAGTAAATAAAACAATGATAGAATAAACCGCAATAGTTGTATATTTTTCATTCCATTTAACTTTCATATAGTCGCTCCTTTAATAGCTTTATTTTATATTAATAGTGTATCTTAAGCAACGGTAATAGCATCTTAACCCGGTCTCTCTCGTGTATATGATATAATTATATTAAAGAAAAATAAAACCACTCAGTATGAGTGGTCTGGATTTTTAATGGTGCCGGCTAGAGGACTTGAACCCCCAACCTACTGATTACGATTCAGTTGCTCTACCAATTGAGCTAAGCCGGCATGACATATACATGAATTATAAAGATATTTTAAAGAAAAATCAAGAGGAGGATTTACAATGAAATTTTACATAAAACAAAGAGTATTCACCTTCCGCGAAACATTTGATATCAAAGACCAACATGATCGGGTTGCCTATAAAGTTGTTGGGCGCATTATGACCTTGTCTAAAAAATTTGATATCATGGACCCTAAGGGTAAATCTAAAGCAAAAGTACGGAGACAAATTATCAGTATTTTCCCAAGGTACACAATCAAAATCGATGGCAAAAAGTATGTTCTCAAAAGAAAATTCTCATTTTTCAAACATAAATTTTCAGTCACGAACACAAACTGGAAATTAAAAGGAGATTTTATTAATCGCAGTTACGATATATTAGAGAATGGTCATCCCGTGATGACACTTAGAAAACATTGGTTCTCATGGGGGGATAGTTATGAAATTAGAATTCCTAAAAAAGAAGATGAGTTACTTGCCCTCGCTATCGCCATTGCGTTGGATGCTGAACTTGCCCGCAACAAAAAAGAAATTAGAAACATCAAAGCAGAACAGAATAAGAGATAAAAAAAGACGGTGACTTCAAAGAAGTCGTCGTCTTTTTCAATCTTTACATATTTTAGAGTTTTCTTGGATTTTTAATTCTTTAAATCCTGTTATCTCACTTTTGCTTCGTGATAGCTGGTGAGAGGATAATTCAATGATAATCAGCTCAGCTGTATGCTTGACTGTTGTGCCTGCAATAATATGACCGCCATATACCTTGAAGTTTTTATCACTCACAGCTACGTGAATGTGCATCCCTTTATTAGAAAGTGTTCCTTCCATAGAGACAATCTCAAAAGGACCATCGAGAGTAAATAATGTTTGATCATAGCCTTTTCTAAACACAACCCGATCAAAGCTCCCAACACAAGTAGCGATATAGGCTCCTTCAATGTTGTGTTTTTTACAATATTGAAAGACGCTTGTAATAAAATCTTCACCGGGCATAAGTTTCAAAATGTGTTCTTGCATATGCATCACCTAAGTTTATTTTACAACATCAGTTAAGATACTACAAATCATTCTCATGAAGTTTAACCGCCGATGATACATAGCGCGCTACGTTGACGCCGTGATCACCGATACGTTCTAATATTCCTAGTATATCAATATAGATACTGCTTGCGACTTTAGTATCGCAAATACCCTCAGCCATTCTTTGGAAGTGTTTCTCGCGGTATTTATCTTCAATAAGGTCAAGATACTCTTCGTCGCGGATTAGCGCCTCAAAGCCATTTAAGTCCTCGTATTCGAATATTTTAAGTGATCGCTCTAACATATCAAGTAAGAGTTGATACATCGTATCAAGGTCTCTAAGCGCATCTTCAGAGAATGTCTCTCTATTTTCAAAAACCATTCGGTAGAACTCCACAAGATTCGTTGATAAATCACTCATTCTTTCATAGTTTTTAATAATTTCTAAGTTTTTAGTATAGGTTTCTGCAATATGACCTGTTCCGCTTGCTTCTTTAGCAATTTCTAATAAGTATTCTGTTAAATCTGTATCCAATGCATTTATCATTTCTTCAAGTTGTAAAACGACATCGTAATCTTCTCTGTCACCACTATGAAGGTAGCTTTGTGTCGTTTCTAAAGATTCATGAACTAACCCCGCCATATGCACTGTCGTACTTTGTGCGAGTTGTAGCGCACCTTCTGGAAATGTCCTGATAAGATTTCTATCAAGGGGTTCCATCTTTTCACGAGAACGAATACGATCTTCTCCTGGAATAATGATTTTTAGCATTCTAATATAGAATGGAATAAATGGAATTACAATCAATGCAAATACAGCATTAAATACGAAGTGATTTAATCCAACTGCGAATGTTGCATTACCATTCAGCATGGCATTCAGATTCTCAATAAAGCGAGCGTAAGGGCCAATAAATAACATGACTAATAATGCTCCCGAGATGTTAAAGAACGTGTGAAAGAGCCCTGCGCGCTTGGTTGAGATTGAACCACCCATTGATGCGAGTAATGCAGTCATAGTCGTTCCTATATTAGAACCAAGTACAAAGGCTGTGGCAGCCACCATATCCATACCACCAGACCCATAAATTTTCTGGACAACTGCAATAACGGCTGATGATGAGTTAATGAGTGCTGTCGAAACAGTACCGCCAAATAAAGCGAGCCAAGGATGTTCTGACATTTTCATCATGAAATTATTAAAGAAAGCGAAATCTTGTAATAAAACCAGTCTTTCACTCATCAGTTGTAAACCAACGAATGTAATCCCAAATCCAAATATTACAAAGCCAATATTCTTTGTTTTAGCTCGTTTTGAGAAAACATAAACTAACGCACCAATGAAAACAAAATAATAACCAAAATCATCTATATTAAGACCAATCATTAAAGCAGTAATTGTTGTTCCGACGTTAGCACCAACAGAAATTCCTATGGCTTGTTCTAAGGTCATTAAACCGGCACGAACTAAACTAATTGAAATAACCGTTGCTGCTGAACTTGACTGCATAATCGCAGTAATACCAGCCCCAACAAGAATTGCCATAAATATATTACTGGTGTACTTTTCAATGTAGTCTCTAATTTTAGGACCAGCTGCTTCTTTAAGACCATCTCCTAAAAAAGTAATCCCTAATATAAATAAACCAAATCCACCGAGTATAACATGAATCCCAACATCCTTTAATGTTGGATCTGCCATGAGTGTATGAATCATCTTTTCCTCCATTTTCCCCAAATGTGAATATAAAATAAAAACCACCGCTAGGTGGTTGTTGTTTATTAAATGGTGGAGCTTATCGGGATCGAACCGATGACCTCCTGCGTGCAAGGCAGGCGCTCTCCCAGCTGAGCTAAAACCCCATTTATATTTGCAGTTATTAAGAGAAATGGTGGGCCTGATTGGATTCGAACCAGCGACCTCACCCTTATCAGGGGTGCGCTCTAACCAACTGAGCTACAGGCCCATTTCCTTGACTGCTTTATAACTATACCATCAAGCTTTTCTTAAGTCAACTCTTTTTTTGAAAAATTTAATAATTAATTTTTTCTCTCTATTTCAGTGCAAATATAAGTAAAATTGGGAGTAAAAGAAAGCCAAAAGGCTCTCTTTTTTTCCAATCTTATCGCTTCGAAAATTGTGGCGCACGACGAGCTCCACGAAGACCATATTTCTTACGCTCTTTTGAACGTTGGTCACGTGTTAAGAATCCTGCTGCTTTCAATTCTGGACGGTAATCTGCTGAAGCTTCGAGTAAAGCTCTTGAGATTCCATGACGAATTGCTCCTGCTTGACCTGTTAATCCTCCACCATGAACATTAACTTTTACGTCAAATGTTCCTTCTGTTGAAGTTGCTTCGAATGGTGAGTTAACGACCATACGCAATAATTCTGAAGGAAGATATTCTTCGATGTCTTTATTGTTAATAACAACTTTTCCTGTTCCTGGTGTTAAATAAACACGCGCAACGGAAGTTTTTCGACGACCTGTACCTAAATAGGTTACAGCACTATTTTTCTGTGTCATATTTCCTCCTAACCTTTAATTTCTAATTCGACTGGCTGTTGCGCTGCATGTGGATGCTCGCTGCCTTTGTATACGAATAATTGTTTTCTTTGTTGTCTACCAATTTTTGTATGTGGTAGCATGCCATGTACTGCACGCTCTACCCATTCTACTGTATATTCTTCACGCATTGTACGTGTTGAACGTGTACGAAGTCCTCCTGGGTGTGATGAGTGATTGTAATACATTTTTTTCATTTCTTGATCGCCACTTACGACAATCTCATCCGCATTAATAATGATAACATAATCACCACTATTAACATTGGGTGTAAAAGTTGGTTTATGCTTTCCTCTAAGTACGTGTGCAACTTCTGTAGATAAACGACCTAATGTTAATCCACTTGCATCAACTACGTACCATTGGCGCACAACGTCTGCTGGTTTCGTCATTGTTGTTTGACGCATTTAATTTCCTCCTAACCAAATGTAGTTTCCGGGGCTACATATGGCATAAAGTGCCATTAACAATTCTATCTCTTTTTGACCACTTTGTCAAGAATCCTGATAATTTACTTTCGTCAAATAAAGCCCATGTGCTGGTGCTTTATAAGGAATGACTCCTTTTTGGGGCTTACTCAAATAAAAGGCTATGGTTTCGATCTTTAACTTTTCTTCAGAAACTGCAATCATACTGCCTATAATAATTCGAACCATGTAGCGCAGAAAACCATCTCCCGTAATACCTATTGTAACAAGATCACCTTTTTGGTCGATTGTTATTTTCTTTATAGTTCTTACTTGATCTGGTATTTCATCTAAGGGTGTAGCATTAAAACTACTATAGTCATGTGTGCCTTCAAATAATTCTGCCGTTTCTTTTATTTTATCTATCGCTAGTTTTTGGCCATATTGATAGACATAATTTCTTGAAAAGACATCAAACGATCCTGTATTAATTAAATAATGATACGTCTTCTCAATTGCATCATATCGGGCATGGAATTCATTTGAAACGCTTTTTACTGTTTCTATCTTTATAGCATCGCTTGTCAGACCATTTAAAGCACGATACCAATCCCGATCAGTGAGCGGCTTCAACGCATCGAAATGAAAGACCTGAGCACGTGCATGGACCTTAGCGTCTGTTCTGCCTGATCCAACAATCTGTACGTCTCTTTCTTCAATTTTTGAGATGGCATCCTCTAATTCTTGTTGGACCGTGCGCACATCATTTTGTTTTTGCCAACCATTAAAGGATGTGCCATCATATGAGACAATCACCTTAAACCTCATGCAACTTGCCTCATATAGATAATAACACCAAAGCTCAATACTGTCAGAGTGAGCATCACGTAATCAGAAAACTTTACCTTTAATTGTTTATATCGCGTACGCTCTTTACCAGGATAGTAACCTCTTGCTTCCATCGCATCCGCTAAATCTTCAGCTCTTTGATAAATTGAAATAAATAATGGCACAATCATCGCAATGACACCATTAATTTTTTCTTTAAAGGTGCCCTCATCCATATCTACACCACGACTAGCCTGGGCATTCATAATTCTTTGCGTATCTTCTATGAGCGTTGGAATAAATCGTAGCGCGAGTGAAATCATCATTGCAATTTCATGCGCTGGTACTTTCCATCGCTTAAGTGGTTTCAAAAGATCTTCAATGCCTAAGGTTAAATCCAGTGGTGCAGTTGTCGCAGTTAATAAAGTAGTTACCATAATCATCAACATCAATCTTAAAACGATAAATAAAGTTTGATGAACTGCATCATCATATATCTTAATAAAGCCAAATTCCCAAAGTAAATTCCCTGTTCTTAAGAAAAATGTATTAAAAACAGCAAGAAAAATCATCATATACATCATAGGTTTCATTGCTTTAAGTACAAACTTGATTGTCAGTTTAGAAGCTAAAATAGCGACAGTTAGCACAGAAAAAAGAAAAGCATAACCGTAATAATTTGGTACCATAAAAATCGCTACCATCAAAATTACCATCATAATAATTTTAAATCGTGGATCAATTTTATGTATTTTTGAGTCTAAAGGTACGTATTGTCCTAATGCTACTTTATTCATTTTATGACCTCCTTGATTTCAGAAGCCATCTTATCAACATCGCGTGTCTCATTAATTTCAATACCTTTTTCACTCAAGCGTTCTTTAATATACAATGATTGCGGTAAAACGAAGTCATAATTTTTGCTGACACTAAAAAAATCATCAACCGGGCCATGGAAAACTATCGAACCTTGATTCATCAACACAACTTCATCGGCGTAATTAAGTACGTGATCCATATCATGAGTTACCATAATAAGTGTTTTATTGTATTCTTTATTTAACTTATTAAATAGTTGCATCATATCCTGTGCACCTTGAGGGTCTAATCCAGCAGTGGGCTCATCTAAAACAATGACTTCTGGTTCAGTTGCTAATACACCTGCGATGGCTACTCTTCTTTTTTGCCCGCCTGACAAATCCAATGGAGAACGATCCCACAATTCTGGCGCAATGCCAACAAGTGTCAAAGATTTTTTTACATTTTCATCAATTTGCTCATTTGTAAAACCAAAATTCTTTGGTCCAAAACTCACATCTTTATAAATACTCTCTTCAAATAATTGCATTTCCGGAAACTGAAAAACTAATCCTACTTCTGCTCTTAATTTTTTTAAATTTTTTGGTTTAACTTCAGCATTAATTTCATAATCAAGAATATTAAGAGATCCCTGAGTTGGTTTCAATAAACCATTTAAATGCTGAACCAGCGTAGACTTTCCACTACCGGTATGACCTACAATTGCAGTTATTTTATGAAGCTTAATATCTAAATTAATATCATTTAGAGCATGGTGAGAAAAGGGCGTATTTTGTCCGTACTCAAAACTTACTTTTTCGAATTTAATTGCCATAGTTCCTCCACCATCCCTTCTACATCAAATGGATTAGATAAAGAAATGCCCTTCTTTTTTAGTGCATTGTAGAACTTTACTGAAAAAGGCACATCTAAAGATACCCGCTTCATTCTATTCTCTTTATCGAGAATATTCTCTGGTTTTCCTTGATAATCAATTTTTCCTTCATTTAATATGATAATACGATCACTATTTATTACTTCTTCGATATCATGCGTAATAGAAAGAATTGTCATATTATGCTTAGTATGCAGTTCATGAACAAGATCATTGACCTCTTTGCGTCCTTTTGGATCTAACATACTTGTTGCTTCGTCCAAAATTAATAAATTTGGCGCCATGGCTAAGACACCCGCAATTGCGACACGTTGTTTTTGACCACCACTGAGTTTTGTAGGCTCATGATCTAAATAGCTGCTCATGCCCACTCTCTTGGCATATGCTTCGATAATAGGATCCATTTCACTTGGTTCCATTTGTCTGTTTTCTAAACCGAAAGCAATATCATCTCTCACTGTCGAGCCAATAAATTGGTTGTCAGGATTTTGAAAAACGATTGCGATTTTATCTCGAACATCATATACATTATCTGAAGTTAGTACCAAATCTTCGACTTTAATTGTACCGCTCTTTGCTTCCAATAAGCCAATTATTAATTTAGCTAAAGTAGATTTCCCGCTACCGTTGTGTCCGATAATGCTGATGTATTCACCTTTATCAATGGAAAAACTGATATCTTTAATGACATCAGTCTTACCATCGTATGAGAAATATAAATTACTCACTTCTAACTGTTTCAAAATCTCACTCCTTAAATAGAGGCATTCAATTCAGCAATTTTAACAATTACTTTCGTTGCCGCCACCATCGTTTCAACTACTGCAAATTCATGGGGACCATGAAAATTTTCTCCACCTGTAAACAAGTTTGGTGTCGGTAAGCCCATAAATGATAATCGAGAACCATCAGTTCCACCACGTACAGGTGCAATTTTTGGTTCAATATTCAATGAAAACATCGCTTCTTTCGCCAGTTCAACAATTGAGAGATCTTTTTCAATAACTTCTTTCATATTATAGTAACTGTCGCTAATTGTTGTTTTAATAAGTTCTTGACCATATTTAGTATTTATTTCCTGGGTAATATCGCGAAGCAATTGTTTACGACTTTCAAAAACATCACGATCATGGTCCCTAATAATAAAATCCAAAGTTGCATTTTCAATGTTACCTTTTAAATCCATTAATAAATAAAAACCTTCATAGCCATCTGTATGCTCAGGTCTTTCTTCTTGAGGAATTTTACCAAAGAA
>DATBUC010000212.1:0-23833 GCA_036516515.1 Erysipelothrix sp.
ATGATTTTATCGGCAATAGGGGCTTCATTAATTGGCCATTATATGGAAGGTGCCGTATTAATCTTTATTTTCTCTTTATCAGGTGCTTTGGAAGAACTCACACTTGATAGGAGTAAAAGAGAAATTCGTTCATTAATGGAATTACAGCCAACAGAAGCAAATAAAATTTTGCCGAATGGGCAGACTCAACTTGTCAATGTCGATGATTTAGAAATCGGTGACAAGGTAATCGTTGCAGTTGGAGAAACTATTCCAATCGACGCGGTAATCGTTCAAGGTACAAGTAGTATCGAAGAAGCAGCGATTACGGGGGAATCCTTACCTGTCGAGAAATCCAGTGGAGATAGTGTATATGGTGGAACGCTTAATATTTCTAGCCCATTAACGATTCAAGTGAATAGTGAGATTAGTGAAACATTGATCCAAAAGATTGTTAAAATGGTCGATGATGCACAAAATTATCCATCTAAAACAGCTCGTTTTATTGATAATTTAGAAGATCAATATGCGCGTGCCGTTTTAATCGGGGTAGCACTTGTTATCATTATTCCAATTCTGTTTTTAAAAGAAGACTTTCAATCAGCCTTTTATCGAGGTATGATTTTACTGGTGGTTGCATCACCTTGTGCTTTAGTTGCATCTGTAACACCCGCAACCCTATCTGCAATTTCTAATGGTGCTAAACGTGGTATCTTAGTTAAAGGTGGAGTCCATTTTGAAAATATGATGGATGCTAAAGCCGTTGCTTTTGATAAAACAGGGACTTTAACAAGAGGGGTTCCAGAATTAACAGATTATTATTTTAATATAGAAGATGAAAAAGAAGTTGCCAAAGCAGTGGTTGCCATTGAACAAAACTCTACTCATCCACTTGCGAATGCTATAACAGGTGGATTATATAAAGCATTTGAATTAGACCATATGCCATTAGCAGATGAAGTTGAAGAGGTTGCGGGATATGGAATTGTTGGTAATTACCACAACATAAGTTACCGAGTAGGTAAGAAGGAACACCTCGATGAATTAGACGAAACACTTGTAGAAAAAGCACACCAATGGGCAGCTGAAGGAAAGAGTATTGTTTATATTCAACAAGGTGATAAACATGTTGGCGTCATGGGGCTCATTGATGTATTAAGAGATGATACGAAAGAAGTTATTAAATGGCTTAATGACAATGATATCGCGACAATTATGATTACAGGAGACAATCAAGAAACGGCTGAAAACATTGGTAAAAGCATTGGTGTTCAACGTATACTAGCGCAAACATTACCAGATGAAAAAGCAAATATTATTCGCGATTTGGAAGAAGAATTTGGTACAGTTGTGATGGTTGGTGATGGTATCAATGATGCGCCAGCATTAGCCAATGCCTCAATCGGTATTGCGATGGGTGGCGGAACTGATATTGCTATGGAAGCAGCAGATATTATTTTAGTACAAAATGATATGACCAGCGTTAAGTATGCAATTGAATTATCACGTAGATTGAGAAAGATCGTAATGCAAAATATTATCTTTTCATTTAGTGTGATTGTACTGTTGATTGCAGCTACATTTTTCGATAAGATTCGATTACCAATTGGGGTAGTTGGGCATGAGGGAAGTACAATTCTTGTTATCTTAAATAGTTTACGACTCCTTAAAGCAAATAAAAAGTAATTTTTAAGCCACACATAGTGTGGCTTTTTTATTGTAATTTTGCTTGTGATATATTTATAACAAGCAAAAGAAAAAAGAATTATGTTATCTACATCAAATTGATACAGTTATGTAAATATATAAGCTATAATTTATTACAAAGTAGAGGCGCATTCTACTTCATACAAGGAAAGGTGATTGAGTGAATTTACCAAAGATGATTACAAAACGTGATGGATCTGTTGTTGAATTTGAAAAAGACAAGATTACATTAGCAATTGGAAAAGCAGGTAAGCAGACTAAGGAGTTTGATGAAAGTGTTGCCCAAACACTGACTACAGAAGTATTAGAATTAATTGTAGCGCGCAACGATTATGAAAACTTAACTGTAGAAAAAGTACAAGATTATGTCGAAGAAGTACTTTTAAGTTCAGAATATAAGGTAACTGCTAAAGCCTATATTTTATATCGTGAGAAACGAAACCAAGCAAGAAAACCTGATTTATTCAAATTTAGACTTAATCTAAAACCTTACGAATACCCTGAATTAGAAGAGTATAAAGAAGCAATTCAGCATTCTTATTGGCTTCATACAGAATTTAACTACACATCAGACATACAAGATTTTAAAGTAAATGTTAATGATGTGGAAAGAAATGCAATCAAAAACGCGATGCTCGCAATTGCTCAAGTTGAGGTTGCGGTAAAAACATTCTGGGGTGATTTATACCATCGATTACCAAAACCGGAGATTGGTTCTGTAGGATACACCTTTGCTGAAAGTGAAGTACGTCACCATGATGCATATTCGCATTTGTTAGAGATTCTAGGATTAAATAATGAATTTGAAAAGATCGATGAAATCCCAGCGCTGATACAACGTGTTGATTATTTAACGAAAAGTACAGTTTTAGCAAGAACAGAAAGTGATAGAGATTATACATTGTCAATTCTCTTATTTTCACTATTTATTGAACATGTTTCCTTATTCTCGCAATTTTTAATTATTATGTCGTTCAATAAATACAAAAATCTTTTTAAAGGAATGTCAAACGCCATCGAAGCGACATCAAAAGAAGAACAAATTCATGGTTTATTTGGAATTGAATTAATTAATATTATTCGTGATGAGCATCCAGAGTGGTTTGATGATCATATGGAAAGAATGGTAATTGCTGCGTGTGAAGATGCCTATGAATCAGAAGAAAAAGTTATTGATTGGATTTATGAAATGGGTGATTTAGACTTCATGCCTAAAGCGACAGTTAAAGAATTTGTTAAAAACAGATTGAATAATTCTTTAGAGAGTGTCGGTTATGAACGAATTTTTGAAGTTGATGAAAAAGCAGTTGAAGCAACAGATTGGTTTGATGATGAAGTTGTTGCAACAAAACATGTGGATTTCTTCGTAAAGCGCTCCATAAATTATAGTAAACGAACAAGAAGTATTACAGCAGATGATTTATTTTAAAAAAAAGGGGGAAAACAAATGAAATGGTTAAACGAACATAGTAGAATGTTTTTATCGCGAGGCTATTTGACAGAAGGTGTTACACCAGAAGAACGGGTTAAGTTTATAGCGGACAAAGCTGAAGAGATATTAGAAATAGAAGGATTTTCCCAAAAGTTTTACGGCTACATGGAAAAAGGATATTACTCAATGTCATCACCAATTTGGTCAAACTTTGGAATTGATAAAGGTTTGCCAATCAGTTGCTTTGGTTCACATCTTACTGATAATATGGGTGGCATTCTCTATACCCAAGCTGAAGTAGGCATGATGAGTAAATTTGGTGGTGGAACTTCTGGTTATTTTGGTGATTTAAGACCACGAGGTGCTGAAATTACAAATAATGGACAATCATCAGGTTCCGTTCATTTTATGAAACTTTTTGAAACGATTATCGATGTTGTCTCACAAGGATCAACAAGAAGAGGCCGATTTGCTCCGTACTTACCAATCGAACATAATGATATTGAAGAGTTCTTGAAAATCGGTACAGAAGGAGACCCTATCCAAGAGCTTACCCACGGTGTAACAGTCACAGATGCATGGATGAATGAAATGATTGCTGGAGATACAGAGAAAAGAGCCTTGTGGGCAAAATTAATTCAAAGACGTGTAGAAATTGGCTATCCTTACATATTCTTTACAGATACAGTGAATAAGAACACTGTTGATGTTTATAAAGATAAAAAACTACCCATACGTCACAGTAATCTTTGTTCAGAAATTGCGCTTCCTTCAAATGAAGAATGGTCTTTTGTATGTAACTTATCTTCTATGAATATTCTCTATTATGATGAGTGGAAAGATACGGATGCTGTCGAAACAATGGTATTTTTCCTTGATGCAGTTATGACTGATTTTTTAACTAAACTAGAAAAATTAAGAGATTCAGATGAGAAAGAGGACCAACTTGCTTTTTCATTTATGGAACGTTCATATAATTTTGCAAAAGCAAACAGAGCATTGGGCCTAGGAGCCTTAGGATGGCATTCTTATCTTCAATCTAAGATGATTCCGTTTGAAAGCATGGATGCAACGAAATTAAATGCAAAAATATTTAAAGATATACAAACAAAAGCTCATGCAGCTTCAGAAAAACTTGCAAAAATGTATGGCGAACCTGAATTACTTAAAGGTTATGGTCGTAGAAATACAACATTAACGGCGATTGCACCAACAACGTCATCAGCTTTCATCTTAGGTCAAGTATCGCAAAGTATTGAGCCAATTTGGTCGAATAACTATGTTAAGGATGTATCCAAAACGAAAGTAACAATTAGAAATCCATATTTAGAAGAAATCCTTGAAGAAAGAGGTAAGAATACAAGAGATGTTTGGAATGATATTCGTGATCATGACGGTTCTGTCCAACACTTAGATTTTTTGACTGATCATGAGAAAGAAGTTTTTAAAACATTCAGTGAAATTGATCAGTATGTTATCTTAGATCAAGCATCTACGCGTCAACAATTCCTAGATCAAAGTCAATCCTTGAATCTTATGATTAATCCTGAAATGTCAGCAAAAGAAATCAATAAACTTTATTTATTTGCGTGGGAAAACAACATCAAATCTCTTTATTACCAACATAGTACAAATGCAGCACAACAATTTAGTAAAGATAAATTATGTTCGGTATGTGAAGCCTAGAATAAACTAAAAGTGAAAACAATTGTTTTCACTTTTTTTAACGAAATAAAACCATCATTAATAGATACATTGATTTGACAACGTAACTTATTAGCCATATACTAAAAGAGAATTTAATACCAAATATAATACCTGTAATATGGACAGGTAGTATCTACCGACACACCGTAAATGTGCGACTATCGTGGTGAAAACTCTAAGATCGTTTTCTCCCGATCTTTTTTATTTGGTTTTAAATCAAAGCATTAAAGGAGAGGAGAAAATATGAAAAAATTCTTTAAGCTTGATGAATACAACACAACTGTTGGGAAAGAGGTGTTGGCAGGATTTACGACATTCTTTACGATGGCGTATATCTTATTTGTAAACCCAATGATTTTATCTGATGCAGGTTTACCACAAAACGGGGTATTTATTGCTACGATCTTAGCCGCTGTTGTGGGAACTCTAATTATGGGACTATATGCAAACTTACCCTATGCTCAGGCGCCTGGAATGGGCTTGAATGCATTCTTTACTTACACAGTTGTCATTAGACATGGTTACACTGGATACGAGGCATTGGCCCTTGTGTTCATATGTGGAATTCTCAATATCATTATTACAGTTACTAATTTTAGAAAGCATCTTATTGCTGCAATTCCAGAAACGCTACAACAAGCAATCGGTGCTGGAATTGGTTTGTTTATTGCCTATATCGGATTTCTTAACGTAAATCTCATTACATTTGATCCAGTACCAAGTTTAACGAACTTCACTGATAAAAATGTTTTACTCGCGTTAATAGGGTTGGTAATAACAATCACACTTATGTTGAAAAAGGTTAAAGGGGCAATGTTAATTGGGATTATTTTAACGACAATTATTGGAATTCCAATGGGTGTTGTTGATGTTTCAGGTACATTAAGTCAAAGCCAAGGGTACGGTGTTGTATTTGGGGAATTTAGAGAAATTTTTGGCAAGGCACTGGGTTCAGAGGGCTTAGGAAGCTTATTTAAAAATCATGGTCTTGTTAAAATCATTCCGATTATTCTTGCTTTTAGCTTAACAGATACATTTGATACCATTGGTACCTTTATTGGTACTGGTAGACGATCAGGAATATTTACGGAAGATGATCAAAAGCTACTAGAAGAAGGTAGTGGCTTATCTTCAAGATTAGAACGTGGATTATTCGCGGATGCGTTTGCAACGATGGCTGGAGCAATCTTTGGAACCTCCAATGTCACAACTTTTGTTGAAAGTTCAGCGGGAATTGAAGTTGGCGGCAGAACAGGTTTAACTGCAGTCGTTACAGCAGGATTGTTCTTGCTTAGTATTTTAATCGCTCCAGTTATTGGTTTAGTACCAGCTGCTGCGACGGCGCCAGCGTTGATTATCGTTGGTATATTAATGTCGGCATCATTTGCAGATATAGAATGGTCAAACTTCGAGATTGCCATTCCGGCATTCTTTACAGTGATTATCACAGTGCTTAGTTATAGTATTTCAAATGGTATTGCATTTGGATTTATTGCTTATATCATTGTGAATCTTATTCAAGGTAAAGCAAAAGAAGTGCATCCTATTGTTTACGGAAGTGCATTGTTATTTATAATTAACTTTGTTATGACTGCAATAGAAGCAAGCAAAGCTCTTTAATAAGTTTATTAAGTCTTATTTCCTTAGTAGGGAAGTAAGACTTTTTTTGTTTCTGGGATAAGTTGTGAAAACAAAAACTTCTATCACAACCAAAAGTAAAAAAATTCACCATAATCACAAAAATGCTTCAAATCAGCTGAATATAGTGAAAAACACGTGAAAATGCTTGTGAATTGATTAGGAAAAATATCTTATATTTGTTAAAGTATAACTACAGAAACAATTAGATATATAAAATATTTGGGGAGATATTTTATATTTTTGATGTTTAGGGAGGAAGAATAAATATGAAAAAGACAGAAAACGTCTTAGGTTTTGTATTCTTATTACTTACATTAGTAATAGGAAAAATGTTTTTAGCAAGTGAAATGTTATTTTTCAGACTTGTTATGGGTATGGCATTTGGTTATACATTAACACGTGCAGCAACTGGTTTTGCTGGAAGTGTTAACAGAGCATTTAACACAGGTTCAACTAAATTGATGAGAACACTGATGTTTATGTTTGTTATCTCAGCGGCACTTACTGCTGGATTACTATTGATGGCTGATCCAACTGAATTTGGTTTATGGATTAATCCAATTAATGGGGGACTCATTATTGGTGGGTTACTATTCGGATTCGGTATGGCCTTCTCATCATGCTGTGCATCGGGTGTTTTAACAGATCTTATTACTGGTTTACCACGTGCACTTGTAACTTTAATTTTCTTTAGTATGGGAGTATTTATTGGCTTCCCATTACAAAAACAAGGTTGGGTTGCAAACTCATGGATTTCATCAGAAGTCGGAGAAGCACTTGGAACAGGTGGGGTTTTCTTACCTGATTGGTTCAAATTTGATGGTTTAAACGGTTACTTAGGAGCGTTGGTATTTACAGCAATTATGGCAGGAATTGTCGTTGTTTTATCAAATAAATATCAAGCTAAACGTAAAAAAGAAGGTACATTCACAGGTCACTTTATGGAAAACATTCAAGCTGAAATGAAAGACTATGAAGCTGACGAAAATTATGAATTCCCTACAGAATCTACATATGAAAGATTATTTGTAAATCCATGGTCATTAAAAATGGGAGCAGTTGTAATTGCTATTCTATTTACATTATTAATGGGAGTTACAAAAGCAGGATGGGGAGCTTCAACTCCTTATGGACATTGGTTTGGACGAGTACTTGTATTATTTGGTGCTAATCCTGAATCAGTAGCTGCTTGGGCACAACAACCAGTGAATCCATTTATCATGCCATTTTTCGAACATCCAATTAATGTGCAAAACTTTGGTATCTTACTTGGAACAGCAGTATACTTATTAACAGCTGGTAAATTTAAAACAACATTTATGTCTGAAATGAATTTAACAGTTAGAGAAGCATTATTATTTGCTCTTGGTGGTTTAACAATGGGTGTTGGTACCCGTTTAGCAAATGGATGTAATGTTGGAGCGCTTTATACTCCAATTGCAAACTTCTCATTATCAGGATGGGTTTTCCTTGTAGTCATGGTAATTGGTGGTATTGCAGGTAACAAATTTGCTAAAAAATGGTCAAAATAAAATAGAGTTATAAAGGAAGGGACGATTAGATGTCGAAAAGAATTTTAATTGTTGGAGGTGTTGCTGGAGGGGCTTCAGCAGCAGCTCGTGCCCGTCGTATTGACGAGCAAGCAGAAATTGTAATGTTTGAAAGAGGACCTCATGTTTCTTTTTCTAACTGTGGGTTGCCATATCATTTAAGTGGTATGATCGAAAACAGTGAAGACTTAGTATTAATGAATCCAGAAGTTTTCAAAGCTCAATATAACATTGACGCAAGAGTAAACTCAGAAGTCGTCAAAATTAATCGCGAGAGCAATTCAATCACAGTTAAAAATGTATTAACAGGTGAAGAAACAGAAGAAAAATATGATAAATTAGTGCTTGCACCAGGTGCAAAAGCAATCATGCCACGTTCAATCGAAGGCATTGATTCAGAAAATGTCTTCAAAGTAAAAAATGTTGTTGATATTGAAGCACTAACAGCTTTTGTAGAAGTCAATCAAGTAGAAGATATCGCTGTTGTTGGTGGTGGATTTATCGGCGTTGAAGTGGCTGAAAACTTCAAATTAGCAGGTAAAAATGTAACACTTATTGAAGCAATTGATCAAATCATGAGTCCATTTGACTATGATATGGCCCAATTACTTCATAAAGAAATGGATGACAAGG
The DNA here is from genome assembly GCA_036516515.1 of Erysipelothrix sp. Taxonomy (GTDB): domain Bacteria; phylum Bacillota_I; class Bacilli_A; order Erysipelotrichales; family Erysipelotrichaceae; genus Erysipelothrix. Next base: position 8,650 of record DATBUC010000212.1, read on the forward strand.
GCGTTGAACTTATCTTAGAAGATGGTGTAAAAGCAATCCATTCAGATAAAGTTGTCTTAAATTCAGGTAAAGAAGTAAAAGCTGGTGCAGTCGTTATGGCTATTGGTGTACTTCCTGAAACTGATTTAGCAAAAGACGCTGGTTTAGAAATTGGCTCAACAGGCGCAATTAAAGTTAACCAACACTATCAAACATCAGACAAAGATATTTATGCAGTAGGTGACGTAATCGAAGTATTTAACTCAATTACAAGAGAAGTTACAAAATTACCACTTGCTGGTCCAGCACAAAGACAAGCACGTGCAGCGGCAGACCATATGTATGGTATCCCAGCAAATAACAAAGGTGTCATTGGTTCATCAGTTGTACAAGTATTTGACCTTACAGCAGCGGCAACAGGCTTAAATGAAAAAGCAGCAGCAAAAGCAAATATTCCTTATGATTTTGTTTACATTATCCCAAATGACATGGTTGGTTTAATGCCAGAAGCAAAACAATTACATTTCAAGTTAATTTATGAAGTGCCAACAGGACGAATCCTTGGAGCTCAAGCAATTGGACAAGGAAATGCTGACAAACGTATTGATGTAATTGCTACAATGATTACAATGGGTGGAACACTAGAAGACCTAAAAGAATTAGAATTATGCTATGCACCACCATTTGGTACAGCTAAAGATGTAGTTAACCACGCAGCATTAGTAGCGCTTAATGTTCTTTATGGAAGATTCAACCAAGTAAAAGTTACAGAAGTAAGAGAACTTGTTGAAAAAGGAGCATTTATTGTTGACGTTCGCGAAGAAGATGAATTCGCAGAAGGTCATATCGTTAATGCTGTTAATATTCCTTTAAGTCAGTTAAGAGATCGTATGGATGAAATTCCTAAAGATCAACCAGTTTACCTACACTGCCGTTCAAGTCAACGTAGCTACAACGCTTTATTAGCGTTACAAGGCAATGGTTATGAAAATGTATTTAACATTTCAGGATCATACTTAGGAATTAGTTGCTATGAATACTTCAACGACAAAAAATTAGGTCGAGAAAAAATCGTAACTGAATATAACTTTAACTAAAAGATAAAGGCGAAGAAGGAACTTCGCCTTTAAATTTGTAATCGTTTTCATGATTATGTGTTAATGTGTGAAAAAGAACTTGACATTAAGACGCTTTTTGCTATTATTGAGTTATAAGAGGCGTGTAATCGACAGAGCATTAGCCGAGAAAAGGAAGATTCCTTTTTTCGGCTTTTTCTTTTGTCTACGCAGAAAGGGGTATTATATGGCTTTGACAAATAAAGAAATTGCAAAGCGTGTTATCGAACTTGTTGGTGGATCGGAAAATATTATTGAAGCAACAAGTTGTATGACAAGACTTCATGTGCGATTAGTTGATCAAGATAAAGTAGATGAAGTAGGACTGAAAAATTTGGAAGGTGCAATGGGAATTGTACCAGGGGAAGTATATCAAATAGTCTTTGGTCCAGGGAAAGTGACCAGAGTGAGAGATGAGTTTCTTGCATTATTAAAAGATATGCCAGAAGCATCTACTGATGAAATAGATCTTGCTTCAAGAGCAAAAGTAGAAAAAGAAGCCCGCAAGAAAAAACATGATGGTCCAATTCAGAGATTTTTCAAACGCTTCGCAAATATATTCCTTCCGCTATTACCAGGTATTGCTGCAGCAGGAATGATTAACGGAATCACTAAAGTTATAAACTTTAATACAGATAACGCATATGTTGATGTTTGGTGGTATGCGCTTATTATGACAATTGGTTGGGCGTTATTTGCTTATCTTGCAATTCTCGCAGCAGAAAATGCAGCTGAAGAATTTGGAGGAACCCGCGTTCTTGGAGCAATCGGTGGTGCATTATCTGTAACAAATGCTGCGATGCCATTGATGAAAAAATTCGGTGAAGAAGGCACAGCAATTTTATTACCGATTACAGATGCAGCTTTTAACCCAGCAGCGGGTGGTCTCTTAGCGGCAGTATTTACAGGGATGTTAATGGCGACTGTAGAAAAGAAAGTAAGACCATTTATTCCAGAAGTTGTGGACATGTTCCTAACACCCCTCATTACCCTTATTATTGTTGGGTTTATATCACTACTAATCTTACAACCATTTGGTGCATTTTTAACAACAGGTTTATTAGGCACAGCTGAATTTTTATTTACAAAACTAGGAGCATTAGGTGGATTTATTCTTGCAACAGTTCAGTTGCCATTAGTTTCTGTTGGGTTACACCGTGTATTTACACCAATTCATGCAATTATGAACGATCCTTCCGGCCCTACTGGTGGTGTAAACCAGTTATTGCCAATCCTTATGGTCGCAGGTGGTGGACAAGTGGGTGCGGTCTTAGCCTTATATGCAAAGACTGACAACAAACGATTAAAACAAGCTATTTTAGCAGCTGCACCAGCAGGTGTATTAGGAGTCGGGGAACCCTTGATGTATGGCGTCACCCTTCCATTAATGAAACCATTTATTACAGCTTGTATTGGCTCGGGAATCGGTGGGGCAGTAATATCTATATTTAAAGTAGGGGCAATTTCTCAAGGGGTTTCAGGTATTATGGGCTTCTTAATCATGCAACCTGGAAAGCACTTGGGATATCTCATAGGGATGCTTGCAGCCTATGCAGCCGGATTTGTTATAACTTATTTCTTTGGTTATGATGAAGAAGCAATTAATGAATTATTTGAATAAATTAAAACGTGAAGGTAAACTTCACGTTTCTTTTATAGGAGGATTAAATGATAGATTTACATATGCATACAGTGTGCAGTGATGGAAAATTAACCTATGAACAAATAAAAGATAGAATAGATAAGATGGGTATACAAAAGTATGCAATTACTGATCATAATCATGCGCTGGCTTACGATTTATTTGACTATAAATCTGACGAAAAATTGATATGTGGTACAGAAATCACAACCTCATATAATGGAGTAATTATTGAGGTATTACTTTATAATATTGAACCAAAGATAATCAATGATTGGTTCTATGAAACCTATAGTCAGGAAAAATTGATAGAAATAGAAACGTTACTATTCAATGATTTATATAAAATATTTATTGATCTAGGATATGAATTTGAATCAAATTACAAATTGAGAAAAATAGAAAAAGGATATGCTAAAAAACAATTGTATTACGATATTGTAGAACGCTACCCAGATTTTGAGTATAAAACCTACAAAGAATTTTTTCGAAGTGCATTGAGCAATCCGAAGAGCCCGTATTATATAGATGAAGGAAGAACTTATCCAAGTTTAAAAGAAGTTAAAAGCCTAGCTAAAAAAGCGCAAGGTATCGCAATACTAGCGCACCCTTATGAATATGGCATAGCAATAGAGGATTTAGAAAGCCTTGTCATTGAGTATCAGTTAGATGGTATGGAAGCTTTTCATCCTTCTGCATCAACGAGACAAGCGATCCAAATATTAGATTTTTGCGAAAAAAATAAGTTGAAATCAAGTATGGGAAGCGATTTTCACAAAGACGAGAGATTAGTTCCTTTAGGCGTCCATGTACACAAAGATATCTGGAAATATACTTGTTTAGATTGGATTAATAAAAAAGAATGATTGTTTAAAGAAATTGATTTTGAGATAATGCTGTTAAGAAGGTGATTAAATGAGATTCTATCAAATTAAGGAAGTCTTGAATAATAGCAGTGTTTTAGTCGAAGATCAGGGAAGAGAAGTAATACTGGTAGGTAGGGGAATTGGATTTCAGCAAAAAAAAGGCAATCTTATAGAATGTAATGATCAAAATACCAAAAGGTATTATGCTGTTTCAGTTATTGACGATGATTTAGATAATCAATATGTTTCACAAGCGGCAGATATTGTTGCAATTATCAGTGAATTAATTGAATGTGATATTGAAGGCCAAGCACTTGCGTCTTTAACGAATCATCTGATTGCGATGTTGATAAGAATTGATCAAGATAGCTTATTTGATAATCCCTTTCATAATGAGACTAAAGCACTTTATGCAAGTAGCTACCACTTGTCTAGTATTGCAGCTGCAAAAATCAAACAACAGACAAATATTGAACTACCAGAAGCAGAAATTGGTTTTATTGCATTACATATTCATAATTTACTTAATGAACATGATGTTTCTTATAATGAAATAACCAATGCGATTATCTCGGAAGTGTCAGAAGTGATGGCTTCAAAATACAAAATGAAATTAAATAAGGAATCATTAACATATGCTCGATTTGTCGTACATATAAAATTTATGATTCAAAGAATAATGCGTAAAGAATCCTTAGAAGATTTAGAAATTGTAAAAGAAATATTTGATTTATACGAAGAATATTTGCCAATTGCTCAAGATATTGCATTTTTAATTGAGCATGAATTGAAAGACCAATTAAGTGAGAACGAGCTTGCCTATCTATTGCTTTATATCGCCCGTCTTTATGCTGAAGATAAAAGTAAAAACAAATAAAAACCAAGAAGAGCACCTTCTTGGTTTTTATTTGTTTATTTTAATTACTTTTTCTGATTCAAGATATTCCAATATTTTTCTGTGCGCACGAACCATTGTTATGTCATCAACAGTCTCAAGCGGAATTAAGAAAGTATCAAAATCAAAGTCCATCAATTCGTCAATTAAATAAACTTTAATATGCCATTCAAGATGTGTGAATTTATGACGTAAATTGTAAATAGATTTTTCTTTTAGGTGGCCGTCTATTTGAGGTAATCGTAAAAGACCTTTCATAAGACCATCACGATGATCGTTTGAAATAAGTATTTGATTATTTTTAAGGTATATCAAAACTGATTTTTTATAAACAGGTACTTTTTTAGCTTTTGGTATATAAGGAACTTCGCCCACCGTTTCCCCACGATAAGCAGCACACATTTCCTTGAATGGACAACCAATACACTTCGGATTATCTTTTGTGCACACCAAGGCTCCGAGCTCCATAAGCGCTTGGGTAAATTCACTTGGCTTTGCACCACCAATAATTAATTTTTCTTTTAGGTATTCTTCGAAATAAACATGTGATTTTCTTGTATTGACATTTTCGGTGTAATTGAGATATCGTGCCATCACTCTTTTTACGTTTCCATCCACAGGTATTTCAGGTAATTCAAAAGCAATTGCTGCAATTGCACTTGAAGTATATTCTCCAATACCTGGAATTGTCATGAGAAGCTTTTTATCTCGGGGTAAAGCACCGTTAAAATTTTCCATAACAAACTGAGCACCTTTATGGAGGTTTCTTGCACGATTATAATATCCAAGGCCTTCCCACATTTTGAGAATTTCTTGAATATCAGCATTTGCGACACTTTCTATGGTTGGCCACTTAGCTATCCACCGATTGAAATAGGGGAGCATTGTCGCAATTTGAGTTTGTTGAGCCATAACTTCACTTACCCAAATTTTATATGGATCTTGATCATTGCGAAATGATAGATCACGTTTATTTTCATGATACCAGTTCATGAGTCTCTTTGTAAATTCCATAGTTACATTATAACGCAACATAAAAAAAAGAAAAGGGATGGCCCTTTTCTTTGAGAGATAGTGCTTTTCATTACCGAGATGATCACTTATGTGGTTAAGAAGGAAATCGTGATACATCAAGATTTGACAATGAACTGCGTAACAACTTGATTATATTGTTAAGTTGTTACTTATATGATAACGCTTACTTTTATAAAAATCAAGTCATAAATAAAAAAAGTCATCAATTAGGATGACTTTATATCTTTGATTATTTTTTTAGCGGTATCTAAATTTATATGTTCCGCTTCTAATAATAATCCAACCACAGTATCAAGGATAGATTCCTCCGCACCTGCATTAATGGCGATAGTCCGTGCATGCATACGCATATGCCCTTTTTGAATACCGTCCGTGACCAATGCGTAAAGTGCAGCAAAATTTTGCGCTAAGCCAAGTGAAGCAATAAGCATCATTAAAGTTTCTGCGTCGGGATTCCCTAAGATTTCATGCGTTAATTGTGCTTTGGGATGTAAGGGAATAGTTCCGCCGACAGTACCAATCGGTACAGGGATTTCTATTTCTCCAACGAGTAATCCTGAATCGATATACCAATTCGTTAAACCACGATATTGTCCTTCTTTTGAAGCATAAGCATGCATTGCTGCCTCAGTTGCTCTCCAGTCGTTGCCACTTGCAATTACAAGAGCATCAATTCCGTTCATGATTCCTTTGTTATGCGTTGCAGCACGATAGGGATCGACTTTCGCAATTTTACCAGCGGTTACAAATTTATTAAGAATTTCATCTTTATTTTTAAGTGTGTTTGGATCGATTTGACATTGAGCATAAACAAGGGCTTCTGTCGATAAATTAGAGAGAATACTCATGGATGATTCACAATGATAAAGGGCACTTAGCTCCTGTGATAAACCTTCAAGTATTGTATTGATTATGTTGGCGCCCATTGCTTCTTTAGTATCGACAAACACATCGATAATAAAAAATAAATCTTGTCCTTCCTTAATTTCTCGAAAAAGCAACTCGGTAACCCCACCATCACGTTTTACAATAGAAGGATGTTGTTGGTTTGCGATGTCGACTAAAAGTGTTTTGTTTTCTTTCAATTTTTCTTTAAAAGAAGCAGGAGGGTTGTGATAGATGATTTCTCCACGCATGATTCGAGAAATAACATGTGCTTTAATGCCGTTATTTACTCTTAATATTTTTGCTGCATTATTAGCAGCCGCAATGACAGAAGGCTCTTCTGTCACCATTGGAATATTATAAAATGTATTATTCATAGGAAATTGTGTTACAATTCCCATGGGAATTTCGTAAAAAGTAATTGCATTTTCAATCATTTTATCGTAAACTTCTTCTTTTAGTGTGTCATTAAAATTGATATTATAGTTCGCTTCTTCAAGCATAATTTCACGACGTTTTTCAATGCTTTTTTTGTAAAATCCGCTAAATTTATTCATGTCATCACCCTTACACTAAAGTCTATAGTAAAAGTTAAAAATATCAAGCGAATACTTGGTATAATAGCGCTTTTTTTGATATGATATAAAAGGAGGCGAATGCAATGAAAACAAACAAAATTTCGATTATTGGTGCTGGTTTTGTCGGATCGACAACAGCATTTGCTTTGATGAATAATAATGTGGCGTCTGAAATTGTTATTGTTGATATTAATCATGATAAAGCTGTTGGAGAAGCGATGGACTTAGATCAAGGTCGTGTTTTTGTATCTCCAGTTAATGTTATAGCAGGAGATTATCCAGATACAGCAGGATCAGATATTGTTATTATAACTGCAGGCCTTGCACAAAAACCAGGGGAGACAAGAATTGATCTTGTAAATCGTAATATTGAAATTTATAAAGAACTTGTACCTAATATTGTTAAGTATAATCCAGATGCAATTTTGTTAGTTGTATCTAATCCAGTAGATATTCTGACATATGTTACTTACCAATTATCAGGGTTTCCAGCTGAGCGTGTGATTGGTTCAGGAACTGTGCTTGATACAGCACGCTTTCAATCAATCCTTGCCAATAAATTTGATGTAGATGCACGTAATATTCATGCAAATATAATTGGAGAACATGGCGATAGTGAAATAGCTACTTGGTCATTAACTACAATCGCAGGACTAACAATTGATCAATACTGTGAAAATGTTGGAATAGAGTTTAATGATACAATGGCTGAAGAAATTACTAAAGATGTTAAGATGGCAGCATATGAGATTATCAACCGAAAAGGTTACACAAACTATGCTGTTGCACTTGCTATAACTCGTATTGTTCAAGCAATTTTACGAGATGAGAATTCAATTCTAACAGTTTCAAGTCTTCAAAAAGGAGCTTATGGAATTGAAGATGTATATATTTCAGTACCGACAGTTGTTGGTAGAGAAGGAATCAAGCATGTTGTAGAGGTACCTTATAGTTCAAATGAAGTACAAGCTTTACAAGAGTCAGCGACTTTACTTAAAGAAGTAATTGAGGGTTCATCTCTTAAATAATTGTTTTGTGTTTTTTATTAGAAAAGAGTCAAGATGATGAAAAAAATTATTAATATTGCTGTTATCGCACACGTTGATGCAGGAAAAAGTACATTGGTAGATGCCCTTTTAGCTTATGCAAAAGGAAAAGATTTAGAAGTAAATAGAATTATGGATAGTGATGACATTGAACGTGAACGTGGAATTACAATTTACTCCAAGAACTGTAGTATAGACTATAAAGATATCAAAATTAATATTGTAGATACACCAGGTCACGCGGATTTCTCAAGCGAGGTCGAACGGATTATTAAAACAGTTGATACTGTTATCCTACTCGTAGACAGTGCAGAAGGTCCAATGCCACAAACGCGTTTTGTTTTAAGAAAGGCTTTGGAGACGGGTTTAAAACCAATTTTATTAATTAATAAAATTGATAAACCTGACAGAAGACCAGACGAAGTCATTGAATTAGTTTATGAACTTTTCATGGAGCTGGATGCAACGGATGAACAATTAGAATTCCCGATTCTTTACGGTATTACAAGAGAACATATTATTCAAAAAAACCTAGAGGACAAAGGAACTGGTGTTGAACCATTGCTTGATACAATTTTAGAACATGTCACACCTTACCCTGAAATATCAGAAGAGCCACTTCAATTACAAATCTCATCCTTAGCATATGATGACTATATCGGAAGATTAGGTATTGGGCGCGTATATCGTGGAAAAATCAAACGAAATCAAAGTGTTGTTGTTGCGGAACCAACCGGAAAGCAATATCAAAATAAAGTTGCGAGAATTTATACATACGAAGGCTTAGATCGTGTTGAAGTTGAAGAAGCTTATAGCGGTGATATTGTCTTAGTATCAGGTATTGATGATTTATCTATAGGAGATACTTTATGTGATACAAATCATGTAGAACCATTAGAGGCAATTGTAATTGAAGAGCCTACGTTGTCGATGAATTTTGGTGTAAATAGCTCGCCATTTGCTGGAAAAGATGGTAAATACTTAACCTCGAGAAATATTAAAGAAAGATTAGATAGAGAATTAGAGGTCAACGTAGGACTAAAAGTTGAACCAACTGATTCAGCTGATCAATTCAAAGTTTCTGGTCGAGGAGAACTTCATTTATCTATTTTAATTGAAAATATGCGTAGAGAAGGCTATGAACTCGCCATTAGTAAACCGCAAGTTATTTTCCGTGAAATCGATGGTAAGAAATGTGAACCAGTCGAAGAAGTATTTATTGAAACACCAAGTCAGTATAGCGGTTCAATTATTCAAGAACTTATGCTTCGACAAGGTGAAATGCTTGATATGCTAGAAGAAGAAGGCATGTCCAATCAAACGTGGCATGTACCAACCAGAGGTCTTATCGGATTTAGAAGCCGCTTCATTAACCTTACTCATGGAGAAGGAACAATGGTGCGTCGTTTCTATGAATATGAGCCAATGCGAGGTTCTGTACCAACAAGACAAAATGGTTCAATGGTTTCCACTGAAACAGGAACTTCTATGACATACTCGATCTTTAACTTACAAGAGCGTGGGCAATTCTTCATTGGGGCTCAAACAGAAGTTTATGAAGGTATGATTATTGGTATCGCCTCACGTGATATGGATATGGAAGTAAATCCTACAAAAAATAAAAAAGCAACCGCTGTGAGAAGTTCAGGAAGAGATGAAGCAATGAAACTTGTGCCACCAATTCCACTTACTCTAGAATATGCACTTGAGTTTATTCGAGATGATGAGCTTGTTGAAGTCACACCAAAAAATATTCGTCTGCGTAAAAAGAAATTAAAGAGTTTTGAAAGAAAACAAGCAAGAAGGAGCACAAATCAATCGTGAGTCCACTAAAACAAACAATATTGAAAAAATCAACTGAATCAAAAGCACGTTATACGAAAATTGACACACCTCATGGAACAGTAGAAACACCCATGTTTATGCCAGTTGGAACACTTGCTACAGTGAAGTTTTTATCTCCAGAAGATTTAAAGAAAATCGGTTCACAAGTAATTTTAAGTAATACTTATCACTTGTGGATTCGACCTGGCGAAGATGTTGTTAAACAAGCAGGGGGATTACATAGTTTTATGAATTATAATGGTCCTATACTGACTGATAGTGGTGGGTTCCAAGTGTTCTCTTTGGGAAAAATTAGAACAATAAAAGAAGAAGGCGTTCATTTTAGAAATCATTTGAATGGTGAAAAACTGTTTTTATCACCAGAGAAAGCAATCCAAGTTCAAAATGATCTTGGAGCTGACATCATTATGAGTTTTGATGAGTGCCCACCATACCCCGCAACTTACGAATACATGAAAAATAGTGTAGAACGAACACTCCGTTGGGCAAAACGAGGCCAAGAGGCTCATACTAGAAAGCATGATCAGGCTTTATTTGGTATCGTCCAAGGTGGTGAGTTTGAAGATTTACGTGAGTTGTCAGCTAAAACTTTAGTTGAAATGGATTTTCCAGGCTACTCGATTGGAGGAACAAGCGTTGGAGAACCCAAAGATGTTATGTATAAAATGATTGACTACAGTGTTGCGCACTTACCTGAGGATAAACCAAGGTACCTTATGGGGGTTGGGAGTATCGATGGCATTTTTGAAGGTGTTGTTCGTGGTGTCGATATGTTTGACTGTGTATTGCCAACTCGTGTAGCGCGACATGGTGCAGCAATGACTACAATGGGACGCGTTAATATCAAGAATAAAAAATATGAGTATGATTTTAGTCCCTTAGATGAAAATTGTGATTGTGAAGCCTGTCAGAATTATACAAAAGCTTACCTTCGTCACTTAATACGTACTAACGAAGGATTTGGAATGAGACTTTTATCAATACATAATTTAAGATTTTTACTAAAACTAATGGAAGATATCCGTCAAGCAATTCAAGATGATACTTTGCTTGAATTGAAAGAAGAAGTTTATAAAAATTATGGTATTGACAGTGAAGATCATCCAGGATGGTAAAAGGACGTTATCGTCCTTTTTTAATTAGTAAAGGAGTTTAATATGAGAGTAGAAGATTTTGATTTTGACCTACCAGAAAGTAGAATAGCGCAACATCCGAGCAGTAAAAGAAGTGAGTCAAAGTTATTGGTGCTCAAAGAAAATGAAATAGAAGACAAATACTTTTATAATATTGTAGACTACTTCTCTAAAGGAGATGTTTTAGTTTTTAATGATACGCGAGTAATGTCGGCGAGATTATTTGGAGTCAAGGAAGAAACATTTGCCAAGGTTGAGTTACTTGTATTAGAGATAAATGATGATATTGCTGAGTGTTTAGTAGGTAACGCTAAAGTAGTAAAAGAAGGTACTATTGTGAGTTTTGGCGAGGGTAAACTAAAGGCAAAGTGCATTGAAGTATTACCTGAGGGTTTAAGAAAATTTGAAATGATTTACGAAGGAATCTTTCTAGAAGTTCTAGATGAATTAGGAGAGATGCCATTACCGCCATATATTCATGAGAAGTTAGAAGATAAAGAACGTTATCAAACGGTCTATTCAAAAGAAGTAGGTAGCGCAGCTGCGCCGACAGCTGGACTTCATTTTACTAATGAGATTTTAGCGCAGTTAGAAGAAAAAGGTGTAGAATTATTATTTGTTACGCTCCATGTTGGCTTGGGGACATTTAGACCAGTCAAAGTTGATGATGTTGAGAAACATAAAATGCACTCAGAAAAGTATGAAATTTCTCAGCACACTGCAGAAAGATTAAATCTTGCACAAAAAGAAAAAAGAAGAATTTGTGCCGTTGGTACAACCACTGTTAGAACACTGGAAACCAATAGAAGTAAATTTAATGAATTTAAAGCAGAAAAATCAAGCAGTGAAATCTTTATCTACCCAGGATATGAATTTAAGGCGATAGATGGCATGATTACTAATTTTCATTTACCGAAATCAACATTGATTATGCTTGTGAGTGCTTTTGCTGGATATGAAGAAACAATGCATGCATATCAGCATGCCCTCAAACATGATTATCGCTTCTTTTCATTTGGAGATAGCATGTTTATTCCGTATAAAAAATGCTATAATGAAAACAATTAGAGGTGAGAAGATGAAAAAATATATAAAGCCAATCTTAACCATACTTCTCTTACAAATCATTATTGGTTTTATTCATCTAGTAATATATAATTTCGGCCATCCCTTAACAGATCTTTTGAGTAATGTTAACATTCCTTTACGTGTTTTGGGTATTAGTCTTTTTGCTTTTATCATCTATTTTTCAGTCGGATATCTTTTTATGATTGCCGTGAATAAAGATAGAACGAAGCTAAAAGGATTAGAAATTGGTTTACTGTTTTTAATGGTAATCTATCTTGCATTCTTTTTGGCGATGTATTTACACTTTGTGATTTATGAAAGAGAATCTATTTGGATCACTTATATGCTGTTGAATCCGTTGTTTGGCACGGCTATGTATGGGAAAATGTCTCTTAATAATTTAAATATGCTATGGGTACTTTCTGCTTTTGTACCTGCAATTGCCATGGGATTGGGTATTGAAGTTTGCATCAATAAAGGGGCTAAGTAATGAAACAATACTGGAAATCATTATTCACCATAATCATCAGTTCGTTATTATATGGCGTTGTAGAGCGATTTTTACCAGGATTCTTAACTTGGTTTTTAGAGATACTATGGATTGCTATTTTACTTTTCATTGGACATAGTTTTTCTATAAAATCTAAGCGAAACAATCGTTGGTTTGGAAAGACGATAATTACAATTGTTGTCCTTTTTATTGCAGGATTAAGAATGGGTTGGTTTATCATGCCACAATTTAATCAAGCACTTTCGTTTTTAGGACTAACAGGGACTTTTCTAGATATCATATTAATATTTTGTGGATGGGCCTTTTTCCAAGTTTAAGGAAAAAGGCTTTTTTTATGTTAAAATATAAGAAGGAGTGAGACCATGATAATAGTAGGTAAAATAAGTGTTAAAGCAATTGTTGAAAACCAAAAGAGAGATATTGAAAAGATATACTTGATGGATAAGTTAAGAAATAATGATGTGCGCTACATAAAAAATATAGCGAAAGGAATTCCAATCGAAATTGTGAGTCGTGAAGAATTAACTAAAATAAGTGGAGTAGATAATCACGGAGGCTATGCTATATCTTGTTCTAAGAGAAAAAATGATGATATCCATCCCATATTAAAAGATAAGACGATCAGTATTTTACTTGTAGAAGGTATGCGAGATCCCTTTAATATGGGGGAAATTTTTAGAACTGCTTTAGCAATGGGATTCGACGCAATAATTAGTTCAGAGTATGATTTTTACGATAATGAAAAAATAGTTGTTCGTTCTAGTGCTGGTGCAAGTGAGAAACTATTGTGGCATCAAAGCGCTGATTTAGAAAAAACAATTGCGGCACTAAAGGATAAAGATGTCTCTATAGTGGCGGCACATCGTGCAGATAATAATTCAGTATTAGGAAGTTTTCAATTCTCAGATAAAGTATGCATCTGTATTGGCGGTGCATTGAGAGGCTTATCTACTAAAGTACTTGATCATGCAGATGACTTTGTCAGAATTGATTATGATGCTAAGATAGCTCTTAGCACGGTTGCTTCTTGTAATATTTTTACTTATGAAAGATTTAGACAGCAAGGAGAAAGAAAATGAATATAATTGTCGCACAAACAAGAATTTATGGGCAAAATATCAAAAAGAACTTTGAGAACATGAAATCTATAATTGAATCTCAAGATAAAAAGAGCTTAATCGTCTTTCCGGATTTAGCGCTCACAGGTAGTTCAGGTTTTTTAATCAGTAGACAATCAGACCAAATAAAATATCTAGAAAAATGCCATCAAGCATTAATTGCAATGAGTGAAGATAAAGCCATCGTTTGGGGAAGTATAGACAATGGTATGAAGGCTATATTTGTCGCATACAACGGAATGGTTCAAAAAATAATCAAACAAAAATTAAGCAAAGATTTATACTTTCAAGAAGCATTAAATTATGATAGTTATCTTCAAGAGGATAATATCGTAACTTTAAATGGTACTGACTATTCTTTTAGTTTCTCAGGAGATCTTAAAAGAAAAGAAGGCACAGTGAATATCGTTCTAGCAAACTCTTTTTGGATAAAAGGTATTGAACAGAAACGATTGGTAGAAGTTGAATCGTATGAAAACCCTGTGGTATATGTTAACGCAGTAGGAACACAAAATTTATCCAAATCGGTATTTGTATACGATGGGGGATCGTTTTATAAGACCCCAAATAAGATAAGTCTTATCACCGAACCTTTTGAAGAAGAGGTTCGTGCGGTTGATTATTTTCAATTAACCTATCAGACTGATTTGAACTTTAGTTTGATATTAAAGGCACTGGTAACGCTCATTAAACAATTTGATGAAGAAGTATTTTCTTTTAGACCTAATTGGATTATTGGACTTTCAGGAGGTTTAGATAGCTCTGTATCATTTGCATTGTTAAATATGGCACTTGGAAACGAGCGAGTAATCCCAGTTACCATGCCAAGTAAATACAATCGTAGTATTAGTAAAAACAATGCTCAACACTTAGCAGAAGTTTTCAATATTGAGCTTTTGACTATACCAGTAGAAGAGCTCGCATTAGAAACTGTAGAAACAATTAAACATGAAAATATGGATGTATCTCAAGGGTTAGCCTATGAAAATATACAAGCACGATTAAGAGGCCATATCTTAATGAGTATTAGTAGCATAAGAAATGGAATTGTCATAAATAATGGGAACAAAATAGAATCAGCTCTTGGCTATGCCACAATGTATGGAGATGCAATTGGAGCGCTTTCTCCACTGGCTGATTTAAGCAAAGTGGAGGTTGGTCTTTTGGCAGCTGAGATAAATAGACAATACGAGCGCGAGATGATACCTAAAAATCTAATTCCAGTTTTAAAGGAAGATAGAGTTGAATGGGATTTTGCTCCCAGTGCTGAATTAGCTCAAGATCAATTTGATCCTATGAAATGGGGCTATCACGATATATTGATCGAGATGTTGATGAGATATCCAGCAATTGAAATTTTAGAAAGTTACGAAGACGGTTCAATTTATCAGTTACCAATTGGACGTTACCTTGATGTATATGGTTTAAACAATGCGGAAAACTTTATCTCTGACTTTGAGTGGGTATT
>DATBUC010000213.1:0-3007 GCA_036516515.1 Erysipelothrix sp.
ATGGCTTGAAATGGGCATCGTTTTACATGAGGCAGGCTCATGGGGAAAAGGCATCGGTACACGCGCATTAAAATTATGGATGAATCATCTATTTACAACGATGCCATTAGTTCGTGTAGGATTTACAACATGGTCTGGAAACGAAAGAATGATTCGTGTAGGAGAAAAACTTGGAATGCAAATGGAAGCACGCATTCGTAAAGTCCGCTACTATGAAGGCGTTTATTACGATTCAATTCGCATGGGGATTTTAAGAAAAGAATGGGAAAATAATACATCTCATAAAGAATACATTAAAAGATAAATAAAGGTTCCCAAATAGAAGTTTGGGACTATCAGAAAAAGCCACAAATCAATGATTTGTGGCTTTTCTAGTTTTCATGAAAGTACCCAAGAAAAAGTGTTATCGGTACTTACGTAATTTGGTTGATTTTGTTTTCCAAATACAGAATTAGGAACGTTATGAAATTTAAATTGCCTTCAAATCTTTAAGGGTTTACAATAAACATACACATTAAAGTATAAAAATTCATAAAGAGGAGGATTTTATGAGTTTCATTTTAGAATCAGAAATTTTAGACGATTATTTGCAAGAACTAGAAGAAGAGAATTTTTCGGACTCTACTATTCAAACGCTAATAAAAAAACTGTTTTCTCCGAAGCAAACCGAAATAGAGAAAGTACATATTGCTTTTAATTTTGTCCGTGATGAAATTGCACATTCATGGGATATTCAAAGTAAGATTGTTACTTGTTCAGCTTCAGAAGTTTTAAAACAGAAGCAAGGTATATGTTATGCAAAATCAAATCTTTTGGCTGCTTTACTCCGATCACAAGAAATTCCGATAGGCTATTGTTACCAACGTTTAATGTTATTTGATACGCCTGAGAAAGGCTATTCACTTCATGCATTAAATGCTGTTTTTATAAGAGAATTAAATAAATGGATACGCCTAGATGCAAGAGGCAATAAAAAAGGTGTTAATGCAGAATTTTCTATTTCTATGGAAAAGCTTGCTTTTACAGTAAACTCACATTTTGATGAAATTGATTATCCCATGATTTATGTAAAACCTAATAGCCAAACAATTGCTGTTTTAAAGCAATCTGATAACGCTTTGGAAATGTATTTGCATAATTTACCTACAAAAATATAATCTTTAATTTTAAGGTATAATGTCAAAAAATACGGGGTAACTACATTAAAATCTTTAATGTTCCCAAACAGCACTTTGAGAATGTTATGATTGAATAAAGTAAAATATTGGTTTTACTAATACATAATTAAAGGGTGTTTATAAATGGATAATATTCATCAGTTTTGGAATGATTTTTGTGTCGTAACTCAGCAAGAAAATATTAAATATAAAGATGCGTTTCAATTTGGGGCTTCAGCGGATTGGTTAGCTGATTTAGTCGTCGAAGGAAAAAAAACAGCAACAACCTCTGGCTATGTATTTTATGAATTAGAAAAAGAAGCATTACCACAAGCAGGGGAATATTACATTGTTTTGAATGGGACGGACGCACCTGTTGCGGTTATTCAAATTGAATCAGTTGAAGTAATGCCGATGAACGAGGTATCCGAGGAATTTGCTTTAGCTGAAGGTGAAGGGGATTATCAATTTTGGTGGGATGCACACGAGAAGTTTTTTAGTGATTTATTAAAAGAGTACGATAAAGAATTCTCACCAGATATGTTAGTTGTTTGCGAACGATTTAAGAAGGTATATCCGAAATAAATCACTTTAAATAAATTTATAAACTATACAAAGTAAACCTAAATAACGTTCCCACATGACACTTTGGGGATATTTAAGTCGAAAGGGTGTGCGAATTATCTATCGGACACCCTTTTTACAATATTAAAGCTTACTATGTAATAATCTTGGCTACTAACTTTACATTTTTAAAATGTAAATTTTCATTATCCTCTAAAGGATATAAGTTAGCTTTCGGTTGATGCATTGCCCAATTATCGAACGCAAAGCGTCTAACTTCGTCATTGTAATGTGGATATAAGCTACCACTTAACAATCCCAATCCCTTAAACTCTTCATATTCTGTTCCATTCTTTTCACTGAAACAAGACTCAAACCAACACATTGCTCCAGCACTTATACCAACTAAAATTATGCCTTGTTTATAAGCATTCCTTAATACATTATCGACGAGGATGATTGAGTTCTTTTACAAGTCGTTCTTCTAACTCTTTCTGCAATGCTAATAACTCCTGAGGCGACGCCTGTTCACCTTTTAAAATCGCAATATCGTAAGCTTGCTTAAGTGTTAAATAAAGATCCACCAATTGCAGCTGCTCTTTTTCGTACTTTTTCGGTGGCGTCCACGTGCTCGTATCAAGCGTAGAATAATATTTGAGTAGCAAAGGTCAGCTTCCTTTTCAAACAGCTCCTCAGCCCGTTTAAATGCCTTTTCCTGCGCTTCAAAACCTTTATAGCTTTGCTTCATTAAAATCCCCTAAATCAAGCTGTACTTGCAGCTTCACATACCATAAATAAAGCATCCTTCTTTTATCAGCTAATGTTTCCGGCTGCACATACATTTTTAATACTTTCGATAACTGGCCAAGCTCCTGTTTTTCAGCTGGCGATAATGCTTTTAAAATGAGTTCATGTTTTTCAAACTGCTCTAACCTTTGCTCAACGTCCTGAAGCGCTAATTTCTTCTCATTGCGCTCCTTCACTTCACGATGAATCGCCACATATGCTACCATGCCCTCATCTACAAATACCTCTTGTACAAAATGACGTAGTAATTCTCCTTGTTGCTGTTTTGATAACTCTACTGGTAAAGTAACTGTAAATTCATGTACAGGCTTTAAAAGCATCGTTTCGGGTAAGACATCACGGTATGATAAGAACTCAACTTATCATACCGTTCACTATATAATCGTTCCCCACTTCGATAAGCTGCACTGGCGATTGCTGATTGTCCTTTACCTCTAGAACTGAAAAGCTCATTGCTACTTACGCTAACTTCGTTAAAA
>DATBUC010000214.1:0-3115 GCA_036516515.1 Erysipelothrix sp.
ATTGATTTTGTGCCAACGTATTCTTTTGAACAATTAAATGAAATATTAGCGCAAAATGCAGAAGCTGATTTAGGTTTACCCAAACGCCTGCTTGCCTATTTGCATTCAATTTCGCAAAATAATCAAGTGTTAAGTGAAAACATTAAACGATTTCCCTTATTAATTCATGATACCCGTGGTTTTGCGCATGCTTTTTTAACTAATGGGGGCGTCTCATTGAAAGAGGTCGATCCTAAAACGATGCGTTCTAAACGTGTTAAAGGTCTATCAATGTGTGGGGAATTATTGGATTACAATGCCTATACTGGGGGCTTTAATATTACTTGTGCTTTATCTACAGGTTATGTAGCAGGGAAGTGTTGTCTTGATGCAGATTAGAAAAGCAACTGTTTCTGATATACAAGAAATTATGATTATTATTGATGAGGCCAAGGCAAGCTTAAAGGCGCAAGCAATTGATCAGTGGCAAGATGGTTATCCTAATGAAGCAGTGATAAATCATGATATTGCGCAAGGTCAGTCGTATGTGGTCATAAAGGATGGGGCCATTGTTGCGACATTTATGTTGGCATTGGGTCCTGATTCAAGTTACAAGGTGATCGAACATGGCAATTGGTTATGTAGTGGCGATGCTTATTATGTAGTGCATCGCATTGCGGTTGCTCATCGTTATCGAAAACAAGGCATCGCACAATTTATTTTTTCTTGGATTGAACAGCATCATTTATCAAAAGCGATACCTAGTATAAGAATTGATACCCATAAAGAAAATCAAGCAATGCAGAAATTACTTTTAAGTATTGGTTTTAACTATTGTGGTATTATTTATTTAGAGACAAAAAGCCCAAGACTTGCATACGAAAGGCTGAAGGTGATTTAGGTGGTTAAAAGACTTTGGAAGTATTTGTTACCAGTAATGGTGGCCTATTATATTTATCCGCTTTACGTAATCTATAGTCCTACTGCGAATCAACAGTACCTAATTGGTAATTTGTTATTTATTAATCCGATTGTTGTTTTTATAAGCAGTTTGTTCTATGGGTTTCATCGTCGTTTTGATCTTGAAATTGCGCTGATTATGGGATTGCTTTTTGTTCCAAGTGTTTTTATTTTCTTTAATAGTTCAGCTTTCGTTTATGTTTTGATCTATTTTATGTTGTCTGTTTTAGCGCAATATACCGGGAAACATGCGCAGCGTAAAATAAAATAATGAAACTTAATTTCAAAAAATACGAACTTATACTGAAAAATAATTGACATTATGTGAACATTGTGGCATATTATAACTATAAGCGAACTTATCCAGCTTAGTTAAGGATTGGGTAATCGAGAGCTGGGATAGCAATCATATTTATCCTGGCTTTTTTTAATTTATGGCGCTTATCAAAGGAGGAAAGAAGATGACTAATCTAGAATTAGCCAAAGCAATTTTAGAGCATGTTGGGGGAAAAGAAAACATTCTCACAGTTGCGAATTGTATGACACGTGTTCGTATTCGTACAAAAGATGCACAAAAAGTGGATCTTAAAGCACTCGAACAACTTGATGGTGTAATGGGTGTTGTCGAAAGCGACACAATGCAAATCGTTGTTGGACCAGGTCGTGCTAAGAAAGTGGCCGACGTGATGATTGATGATTTAGGTATTAAAGGTGGCGCAGCTGCTGATTGGCAAGATAACAAGGCGTCAATTAAAGAAGCGCAATCTGAAGGACCTGTCAAAAATTTCTTAAAACTTATCGCTAATATATTTATTCCAATGATTCCAGCGATTATTGCTGCAGGGTTATTTAATGGACTTGCAGGATTAATTGGACAAACTATTGCGCCTGAAACAGGATTCTGGTTTGTTACGCAAAAATTATTCGCATTAATCGGAACCAGTTTCCTTGGTTACTTCGCAATTTATACAGGTATCAATGCTGCTAAAGAATTTGGTGGTACTGAAGCACTTGGTGGTATGATTGGGGCAATGAGTATTGCACCAGCTCTCATCGATATCTCAAAATACTTCAACCTATATAATGAAGAAGTGCCATTAGAATCAATCTTAACAACTGGTAAAGGTGGTATCATCGGTGTTATTGCTGGTGTATGGATCATGTCACAACTTGAAAGAAGAATCCGTAAAGTTGTTCCTGATGTCTTAGACCTAATTGTCACACCTCTACTTACATTATTAATTACAGCATTAGTATTTGTTTTAGGTATCATGCCAGTTGCTGGTTTCTTATCAGATAAACTTGTTATGGTCTTAAACTTACTGATTGCTTCAAGTAATCCTGTTGTCAGTGTGATTTCAGGTTATGTCTTGGCTGCAGTATTCTTACCAATGGTTCTTTTAGGATTACACCATGGATTAATTCCAATATATGCAATCCAGTTAGAACAACTTGGTGGGGTTACTTTATTCCCTGTTCTTGCTATGGCAGGTGCAGGTCAAGTTGGTGCTGCAATCGCAATTTATATCAAAGCTAAGAAAAAAGGTGACACAAACCTTATGAAAATTATCACTGGTGCATTGCCAGCGGGTGTTTTAGGGGTTGGAGAACCACTTATCTATGGTGTTACATTGCCATTAGGTAAACCATTCATCACAGCCGGTCTTGGTGCTGGTATTGGTGGAGCATATGTCATGCTTAAAAACGTTATGGCTGTTGCTTGGGGTCCATCTGGACTTGTTGCGCTTCCATTAATGAGTAACCCAACAGGTATGAAAAACTTCTTTATTGGACTTGTCCTTTCATATATTGGTGGATTCATATTCACAATGTTAATTATGAAAGATTCTGATTTAGAACGATAATAAAACTTAAGGAGCTTAGGCTCCTTTTTTTTATTTATAATATGAAAGCAATGTAAAAAGTGTCTTAAGATCATTTCTTAAGACACTTTTTTAGTAATAAAGTAACTCATATAGATTTTTAAAATCTTCGCTATCAGGAAAGTCTTTGACATAGACAATTTGTTCTTTCGGGAATTGTTTTAGTTTTGCAGTGGCAATAATATAAGCATAATCTTTGTAATGAAGTGGATTTTCCTTGTCTTTAGGGAGTAAAAAATAAGGTGAAAACTGATGCATTGGAAAATGTTTTTTAAAGCGTTGTATAAGGGTTT
>DATBUC010000215.1:0-5088 GCA_036516515.1 Erysipelothrix sp.
AAAAATCCTTTAATCTTTGGAAACATGAAGGTGTTACTATAGAAGGAGAGTTTAGAGAATTACGGTAATATTATAAATTACTTTAAATATAGCTATATCAATGGATATGATATTGTAGAGTTATCTGAAATGCAGTCCATAAACTCTCCTTCGGTACCAAATAAAAGCTCTAGAGCCCGCTAAACAGCGGGCTTTTTTGCATCTGGAAGTTCAGTTGTTCAGAAAACAGTACAAAAAAATGTCTAGTTTTTGATCATATCGGTTTAATAATAGGTTCTTTTATTCAATCAGCCTCAGTGATTAAACTTAAAACCTCAGTATGCTGAGGCCGAATATATTGAATTTCAGTATTAGTATGATATTTATAATAAGAATAAATATTCTGCACTAATGATGTTAAATGCTCATTATTTGATAGATTGCACTGTTCAGCAATCAGCTGTTTGACTGTACCAAATCGCATAAAACAATCTGGCTGCCGCTGCAATGCTTTGATTAAAAAATGATGCAATACAGAGTCTTGAAATAATTCAATATCAATTTCACCATCATTTTGAAGACCAAATAACTGTTGGTCATGATAAAAATCATCTTGCTTCACACTATCATATAAGTGATCTAAATGACATTTAGGTAAATGTTCCACAGATAAATCGGTTAAATGATGATTGGATTGAATTGGAATGCATGCCCATTCATCCCCCATCTGATCAGTAATAATATTATGATGCTCCTGTAATTCTAATGACATCCCATTGAGTAAATCATCTGTCAATACAGTGGCACCCTTTAACATTATTTGCACTTGGGCATCCATCTCTTTTGAGTATGGCGCATGGTGTAATATCTCAATATTACTATTTGGCGATAGAGATAATCCATTATTGGTTAAATTTGCACTACCAATGAACATAGCCTGCTTATCAAAGATATATAGCTTGGCATGCAAGTTTTGTAATAAGAAACATTGAATATTTGCATTATGCAATCTACGTAACGTTTTAATACATACGCTACCATTGATAAAATCTTGCTTATTACCTCGCACAAATAACATGGTTTTTCTATCAAGAAAATGATCTAAATTTCCCAAAATATCAAAAATTCCTGATGTAAGGTAAGCTGTAATGAATACAGCTTGCTCACACTTGGAATATTCCTTAGATAATCTATAGATAATTTTATCTTTAAGAATTAAACCCACTCATCTTCCTCATCAAAATACTCTGCTAACATTTTGCCCCAAGAATTTCGTACATTAGCAACCAATTTTTTCCGATTTTCAGTCTCTTCTTTTTCCATTTTTGCCCAGGCAGCTAAACATAAAAATAATAGACTTGTTTGTTCTTCTGTTGCCCCTTCAATAAAACGCTTGTAAAAACTGTGTTGTATATTGATTCGAATTAACGTTAATCCTTCAAATGTTGAAACTTCAAAAAAATCATTGGAACTTAATTCCTTAAACTCAAACTTAACAGATAGTTCATTAGTAATGACTTCTTGTACAATTTTTTCAATTTCTTCATCAGGCATACCTTCTTCTTTCAATTTTTCCACTAAACCATCAATATCAGGTTCAGTCGGATCGATGAAATTAGAAGTATCTGACCTTTTTTCTTTACTTGTTGCAATTTTATTCACTTTATCTGTTGGCACAGTATCGTTATTATCTTCAATCAATTCTTCTGTTTTAAAACCTTTAAAGTCATATCCATCTAATGCTTTATATGCTAAATCAATTTCATCCATAATATACTGATTAATTAAAATCATTTGGGATTCGACGCTCCCTTCTTCTTTCAAGTAAGTACGATATTCATCTTCTTTAAGAACATCAATTTGACCTTCGATTTCTATAGCATTTTCAGCAAGCATCGATAATGGTATCGCTCTGATTGCTGTAGCACTTTGTTTATTATTTGTCACGCCAAAGCATTCATCAAGTACCGGTTCAAATTCAATTTCTACACCAATCCATCGATCTTTTCGGCGCTCATCTTTGATATGAAAATTTTCCACTAAATCCAATTCTCGATCAGCACGAATAATAGACAATCCTATATTTTTCTTCATATGTTGTCCCCACGATGTAGAGCCAATATATCCACTGGTTGTTGTTCTGATAGCATCACGAACTTCGGGTTTTAAAATACTTGTACGAATTGTCACAGTAGATTTTTCACCATTTTCTAATGTTACAGCTATATTTCTAGTTGAATGTAATTGAAATGGTGAGACTGATACTAAGCCACCTGGCAAAGATTCAGGTAATGCCGTATCTGAGAATAAATATAAAGGATCATTCGGTCTAAATGAATCTGCAAGTTTTAAGTTATATTGCCCTGTTTTATCTTCATAAAGATAAGTTTGGAAGGTAACTCTTAATTTACGACTATCTGTCACATACGGACTATCTTTACTGAGCTGACGTCTATATATACGGCCGATTAATTGCTCCGTATGTGCTTTAATTGTTTTAGATGTTTTCCATTTTAATCGATCTAATTTAGACCATGAAATTACAGTGCCTGATTTTGGTAGATCACCTTGAAAGGCTGCTTTTAAATGTTCGGGTAGATTTTTTTTGATGGGTTGAGGAATATCTTCCACTTCTCCTGCTTTGATTTTATCAACATCTAAGTATGTATAATAAATGTCACCACCATCCACCCAACTCCACACTTCTGTCAATAAACACTGAGACACACTTGAATTTGGTAAACCCATACCAAATTTCCCCATACCTTTGAGGTCTTCTTTATTCTTAGAACCACCAAATTCTAACGCGGTATATAAAATCCCCTCATTCATACCAATGCCATTATCAAGGATGGCAATTTCATCCACTTCTGAAACAGTTCTAGTCCCAACTTGTTTTAATTTCTCAAAACATACTAAACGCACACAATCTGCTTTGGCTTGAATACTATTGTCAATTAACTCTGCAACTGCATAGGCTGTATTTTTATAACCGTTGTCTCTCATTGAATTAATAACAACGGATGGGCGAATATATGATTTATTATTTTCAAACATTATTTGAATCCTTAATTCCAATTATTATTCCAGTAATCAAATGCCTTAAACATATTACTAAAAGCTTCTATTTCATCATTGACTGTATAAATTACACATTCAGAATGTCCGCCACTTTTAACACCACGCATGGCTCTTCCTGCCATTTGTAAATATTGCACTAATGATTGAGTTGGGCGGGTAATAAATACAGCATCTGTCACTGGCGCATCAAATCCAGCAGTTAAAACACCATAGTTAATTAATATTTGTATGTCACCATGTGTATAACGATCAATATAATTTTTTCTTGTCACTGAATGAGTGCTACCATCTATTAATTTTACAATATAACCTAAACCATTCAACCAAATTTCTAGATTTTTTGAATGCTCTAATGAACAAGAAAAAATGATATTTTTTGAGGAAGGATTATGTGCAAAATGTTCTTGTACATGCTGAACAATTGCATGATTACGATTAATATCTTTCGCTAATGTTTCATTAATAAATGTATTTTCACTTTGCTCATTAAATAATGAGAAATTGACTTTACTAAGATCATAATTAATATTTTTAAAAATCGCTTTCGCTAAAAAACCTTGTTCTTGTAAGTATTCAATAGGTGAATTATAACCAGGGATTTTCATACCAACTTTATTATTATGAAATAACAAACCTAATTTAATATTTTCTTCATCATTGGTTAAACTTCTGCCCGGTGTTGCTGACAGCCCTAATAATTTAACACGAGTATTTGCTTGTTTTTCATGTGCTGACAATAATAATTCTACAAGTAAATTATAACTAGGTGCTAGTGCTTTATGTGCTTCATCAAAAATGACCAACCCAATTTTTTCTTGAAAATCAGGTAATAATTTTTGTATTTCTTCTTTATTAGTTAAAGAATGAAATTTTTGTAAACCGATAACTGCAAAGCCCTCATAAATACCACTTAAAGAAAAGCTTATATTGCCATACATAGCAAATCGATTCATAGGCCTGTCACCTAAACTTTCCCAACCTTGTTCAAAAGCTTTTAAGGCTTGATCGCATAACTCACTGGTATCTGCTAGCCAAACTACGAATTTTTTAGGATTATCCCGTAAATATTCACAAACATAATTAATTGCGGTACGAGTTTTACCAGCCCCTGTCGGTAGATGTAATAAGACTCGTTCTTTATTTTCTGAAAATACAGCATTAATCTCGCTACAGCATTGTTTCTGATAATCGCGAATAGAATATCTAGGATAAATAGTTTCTACACTTTGAAGTTCATTAATCTTATCTGTAGGTTTTGTCACATATAAACCTAACATTGCTAAAAATTCATCAATGTTATGACAAAAATAGTTACCCAATTTCTGATAATCATTATCACCAGGATAATCATAAATATTGTTATGTTTCAATATTAATTCCGATATCTGCTCAAACTCTAAACGTTGAATAAGTGCATAAATTTTTTTATTACGCTCTTCTTCAGAGAATAAATATATGTCACTATATATTGAAAGCACTATATTTTGTAGCGATACATCGAAATCTAGTTCTTTTAAAGTGTTGTGATAATCAATAATATTTTTATTATTAATAAATTCAGAATAGTCTGATTGAGTCCAGTTTTTGAAATAATTAAAACAATTCATCTTTTAGTTCTCTTATGTATAAAACATTTTTATATATGAATGTATGATATAAAATTTTAATCGTTAAATATATTTAATTACAACATAGAAGTGGATATCTTTAATAAATTCCGATTTTGTTGGATTCTCTGCTTTAATATTAGATAACTTACAAGAAATATCTAAATATCACTTATGACACGCCAAACAAACCTTAGATTTACCATAAAGCTCATCTAAATCGATGACTTCATTATCTTGGAGCGGATTGGCAATGCGTCGTGCCTTTGCCCGCTCTAGACGTTTTTCATAATCCGCTTTGATCTGGGCAATGCGCTCAGGCTTCGCCAATTCCTCAAGCGATTCACGTTCAGACCATGTAAATGGCGATTGATGTTCTAAAGCCTGTTTCTCATAGGCTTTGGCCTCCTCAAAAGCTTCA